>JALNVO010000019.1 GCA_023231365.1 Fibrobacteraceae bacterium
ATGCATCATCAAAAATCGTCCTTATCGCCGATGCTCTAGGACTCGGGTTCTTTACCGCCATTGGAGCGTCTAAAGCAGAATTCGCGAATGCCGGCCCCCTCGCCATAATCTTACTCGCAACACTTACTGCCGCTGGCGGAGGACTACTTCGGGATATGCTCGTAAGCGAAATTCCGCAGGTTCTCAAAAGCGATTTTTACGCAACGGCCGCCATCGCCGGCGGCATTCTATTTGTCCTGCTTGATAAATTTGGAGTTTCATCTTTGGATGTAAAGATGGCTACCGTTACTCTTTTCACATTTGCACTCCGGATTATAGCTATGCGCAAAAACTTTCAGCTTCCAAAAGCGGAATGAATATCCATATACAAAGTAACGACAAAAACGCCCCGCAAAAGCGGGGCGAAATCCATAAAGGAAAAAACATTAGAGAAAGACTTCTATACCGCCGCGGCATTTCTCCCAAGCAGGATCCTTCGCCACAAGCATATTGAGCAATCTTTCGTAAGTCGCTGTCGTTCCAAAGCCCTTCCATAGACGACGTTCGACATTCTCACCAGAATCCTTGTCTATCGTCGTAATCGTATCGTAATAGGCCTTGTCATCCTTGAATTCAGAAACGAGAATGTTTTTTAAACAATCACTGTAAATATGCGAAGCATATTTCAAAACAGAATTATTAAAATCCAATTCATTATTCACCAAATAATCAAAGTCGCGGAGAGGCTCTCCATAAACAAGCCAATGGCGAAGAGCAAGGGCAACAACCACATCACGCACCGCTCCACGGAACATGAACTTGTCTTCCAAGCGCCCGTTCCACGTAATTTTCGTAAGCGGGTTGTCGTCATTTGCTTCAATGGAAACTCCCTTACCTGGAATCACATTGCGAATCTTGATCGGCAAGCGAGTCAAAAGCTGCCACGCTTTAGTGCACGCAATCGTCCTACGCACGAACTCGCGCTCTTTCGTCGGCGTTACGCGGAGAAAAGCACCAAAGCAACGCTGATAAAGGCTTTCCTTGTCAAAGATGCAATCTGGAGAGCGGCTTTCCGAAATCTTGCCATCCATCATAAACAAGGTCTTGGCAAGTTCCGGACGCATACGCACTTCCAACTTGCGGGTACGCGCTTTCAGACGCACGCCATCCTTATAGACGTAAGTAAATCCTTCTTCTTGATAACGCTGCCAAATAAAGAACTGCAAATCGTCTGCTGCGCGGAGATGGTAGCTGAACACTGGATTCTGACGATTGTTCGCCATCGTTACTTGGCGAAGGAACGTATCCGCCCCAGCATAAGGTACGACGACCTTCACAAGGACGTGCGGATTGACGGGGTTCTTGCTTTTCTTAAAATACTGTTCGTAAGTAAAGAGGCTCTGAGCTCCATTAATAATTTTCGGACGTTCAATCTGGAGCACTTTTTTCCCATCCCGGTCTTTCAAACGAAGATCGTCTCCCGTAAGCGTCATGCCATTATGAAGGAACGGAAAATCCGTTGCATCATTAGCCTTTTCCATTTCTTGGAAAGCATCGATCAGCGCGGCGTTCGTATGCGTCAAATTACCAAGGTAAGTACGGATGTTGCTCGAAACAATAGCCATATTGTGCTTTGTCTTTAAGCGCTTTCCCAAAGCCTGGTGATAATCGAAAATCGTACGGATGGGGCAAAAACCGACAAAGAGTTCCCCACGTCCACTGGTCATATGGAGCGGAGTCGTTTCCATCTCAATGTCAAGCTTATCGTCATTATTGCGAAGATCCTTCGTCAAATCATCATGCTCAGCGACAATTTCCAATTTAGCATGCACTTCTGTTTTCCAGACGCTGAGCTTGCGGCGCATATCCTTAAGCGTCCGTTCCATTTCAGCATCTGTAATGTCGCGACTCGAAAGCGTGCGCAGAACCGTTATTTCCAACGTCTGCATATAAGGGCGGGAAGCCGGAAGATCTTCATCCTCCTCTTCCGTATCTACGTTCAAAACATCCCACGGATCCGCCTCTTCGCGAAGTGACATAAAAAATTGATTTTCCGGATCGCTTGTGCGGAAAACAGCCACCTGCAGCTGTTTCAAATCTCGGGAAAGATTGCGGATCGCCATTTCAAGCGGAGTCGTTTCATCAATAAAAATAAAGAGCTCGAGGAATCCTTGAGAATACTGAAATCCGTGAAAGCACCCTTCTTCATCCAAATTCAAATGGCGCAAAGCTTTAATCCGATCTGTAGGATCGTTTGGATTTAGGCTCAATAAACTCGCTACAAAAGAAAGTCTGCGTTCTTGTGACTTCGTTAATTCCATTTTTTCCTCTGACCTTCATTCACTCCCATAAAGGGAGGTTTAATAAACATATACATAGATAATTAAAATATCACTTCTTGCCTAAAATTTCTAGGAAAAAAAATAATTTCAAAAAATTTACATCCATTATTAGCCTCATAAAATAGTGCACAAAATAGCAAAATTCATACTTTTAACTCCTTTTTCAAAGGGAACTTCCCCAAAATCAATAAAAATTCTATTGTTACGTTTCAATAGGAGACGTTCTCTATGAATCTTCTTGAATGCATTGCTAAAGCAAAAGCGGAAAAGACGCAAAGTTTGAATCTTTCGGACAAACATATCCGTTTATTGCCTACAGAGCTCTTTGAACTCGAATCCCTTGAAGAACTCATTTTGGATGAAAATCTGCTGGTCGAAATTCCCGATGAAATTGGCAAACTTAAAAATTTAAAAAGCCTTTCCATTAGCGAAAATGACCTAATGGAACTTCCAGAAAGCATCTCCGGACTTTCAAAGCTCGAAAACCTCTACTTGGGCTACAACAGCCTTTCCGAAATCCCAGGGACTCTTGGAAATCTCAAAAACTTGAAAAAAGTAAACGTCGCACGCAATCAGCTTTTGGAATTGCCGGAATCCATTGGAAACTGGACTCAGCTTGAAAAGCTCTCTTTGCACGATAACATGCTTTCCAAAATTCCTTCATCTATCGGCAAAATGGTAAATCTCGACAAACTTTACCTTGACAATAACGAGCTCACGACACTACCTGCCTCAATTGGAAATCTCGACAAATTGGAAATTCTTATGGCGTCCGGCAACAAGTTGGTTTCTATTCCAGAATCCATCGGGAACCTCAAATCTCTACGAGAATTAGTCCTAGACGAAAACGAACTCGAAACCGTTCCGACAACCCTTGAAAATTGCGATACCCTCAAGTGCCTTTCTTTGGTAAATAATCCGCTTTCGGGCCCTCTCCAAAAATCACTTACCAGTAAACCGGATTTACGCATAGAAACCTAATCCTTTTTTGAGGGATTGTATGGAAAAGCGATTTTTTCACTCTCTTTTTCTTGCACTCTTCGCCCTGCTAATCTGCAGCTGCACGAATAGCACCTCTACCGTTATTTCTTTTGATTCGGAAGAATTCGATTACAACTATAATTTTCTCTCCCTTTTTTATTATAAAGCGGATTCAGAACTAGGTAGTAAAAAAGACTACAAATTTAGCCCCGATACGGTAAACTATCGCAAGTATCCCGAGGTCGCAAACGTTCTCGTCATGTATCACGAGATGTCCGATCTTTTTACAAAATACTACCCCCACGTTTATTATGACTATCTAACGGCCCTTCTTAACGCCTCCACTGCGGAAAAGACTCCTGGTATGGATGTCGATTCCAATTTGACGGTCGTCCACGTATATCCCAACGGTTCCGCTGCGGATGAAGGCATTAAAAAGGGTGATGTCATTTTATCCGTCGATTCCATTGACCTTGAAGGACTCTATTCGCGCTATACAAAACTCGTAGACTCGAGCAATGCGTCCTCTTTTTTAATTTCACTTGTACGCGGAACAGATACATTAGCCAAAACGGTAGCAAACGAAACGATCCTGCTCCCGACAGTCTTTTTGGATTCTATCAATAAAATTCCCGTCATCACCGTTACCGAATTCACAGATAGCACAAATAATCCGAAAGGAACCGCCGCAGAATTCAAAGATGTCCTAGAAGAAACCGATGGCGCGACATCAACGGTAATTGACCTAAGGGGCAACGGAGGAGGGAGCGTCGATGTTTGCGAAGAGATGGCAAAAGACCTCCTGCCTTCTGGAGATACAGTCATCATCCAAAAATCCGTAGGTCCCAATAAAGCCTACACACAACAAGTTAGTAGCGTAGAATTTGTCAAAACAACAACAAATGGAATCGGCAAAGGCCGCTACTATGTGCTTCTCCTTGATTCTAACAGTGCTAGCTGCACGGAAATCTTTGCCGCCGCAATAACATCTAACTTAAAATCACCTGTGGTAGGGACGCTTTCTTTTGGCAAAGGCATCGGACAGTATTATGTAGAAACGCCCGATCAAGCTTATGGAGCGGCAACAGCCCTCCGCTTTTTAGACAAGAACGGAGAAAGCTATCACACATACGGCATCGTCCCTGACTTTGAAATCACAAATTCAGACTCTGCAATGGCAAAAGCCGTAGAACTTGCAAAGAACGCTACATATAAAAGAACCGCTCGTTACGGGACCTCCGTCATATCCTATTGGCAGCAAGTAAAAAGCAAAAAACTCGTTTCAAAAAATCCTTTCGATTTAAGCAGCATAAAACAAGGCGGCGCTTTCAAAAAAATCTGCCCTGCATTTTAATTCTTCCCAAAAAACATGAGGGGTATTTTTTATGCATACGACCTCTAAAATAGATTACACAGTGCATCAGTTAATGATCCCCTGCGGAATACTTGTGTGCTGAAAAACTCGTCCCGTTAGAGACTCTCGCCTTAACCCTCGTTCTCGAAATACATAATATCTCAATTTGCTTCAATCCCAAGAAACCCAGCAACTTCTAACTTTTCCATTTTAAAAATCATCGTTATGTATTATGGGAATGCATAACGATAACAGAAAGATACTCATATTCATCATCTCCACAGAAAAAAATTCATCTACGAGCGACTGGATGCTCCCATTCCTACATCGTTAGGCGACTCGGGAATTTAGGCTTTAAGCTACTCCTGAAGCCGCAACCTTCAGCAATTTCAGACCTAATTCTACAGGACAGATCCAAACAAATTTTCCACCTCAATAATCGCAATCTGTTTCCATTCTCACAAGCGACGAAATATTTCCCTATTTCGCGAATTTCTCAGGATAGAATATTTTATACGAAACTCGGTAATGAATACGGGAGAATACTTGCTATTTCACAGTGTCTTCAGCTGATGTGTTACTACTTCCACTTTCACTAGTATCCAAAACAAGAATTTGATCAATCGTAAACCTGCGAAATCAACTTAAAATCGCCATTTTTGATAATCCAGCAAAAATTATCCCCTCGAAATTCAAAATTGAATCGAGTCCAGTGTTTACAAGCGTTCCAAAGGAATTGACGGATCTATTCTGGACACCAATGTTCCACTTTAAATTTTGTGACGCGAGTTGATAAACTCGCATAAAAATTTTCTAGCGGCTCCTCAACGGCAACTTATAAAGGGTTTTCAAACTTATAGCCGCAAAAGAATGCATGCAAAATGCAATCATTCATTTAGAGGCTACTTTATTACTGATGATCCGCATTTTAACTTTAACGTTAGAGCCCCCGATTTTCTTAGGACTCATTGCCTCCGTTTTCCTTATTTCTTCGCGGATTAATTTAATTTGTGTTTTAAGCCGCGCCAAGCGCCCGCCTTCCAATTTAGGCGTCGCTATCATTGTCTTGGATCGCGGATCTATCCACTTTCCCTGAGCATTCGTAAAACCCAAATGCAAATGCGGCCCAGTACTCGATCCCGTACTTCCCACACGGCCTATGACCTGACCTGCATTGACTTTCATTCCAACGCAAACTCCACGCTTACTCAAATGCAAATACCAACTTGTCGATTTATCTGCATGGTGAATGGCAATCTTGTTGCCGCTGAATTCATCATATCCAGAAACGATCACCTTTCCTTCTGCGACGGCATGTACTAACGACCCCATAGGACTTCCGTAATCCACACCCTTGTGAAGTTTTCTTACTCCTGTAATCGGATGAATGCGCCAGCCAAACGGGCTTGTGATATGGAGGCGGTCCAATGGATATCGAAGTCCATTAAATATGAGGGCCTCTCCAGATTCTGTGTAATGTGCATTGAATGTGCTCTTAGGATCGGGGTCTTCATAGCGGAAGGCTTCATGATGCCCGACAGTCTTTCCATCAAATTCTGCATAAACTACTTTGCCCGAAATCCAGATGCTGTCTTGATAAAAAGATTCTTCAAGCATCACGCGGAACCGGTCTCCTTGACGAACTCGGGAGAAGGGTATTTTGCATTGAAGGACGCCAGCCACAATCCCCGACATCCTCACAGGAACACCGACGCCGATTAATGTTCCATGCAAAGTACTCCCCGCTTCAATTGTTCCTTCAAAAATAGATTGCCGTATTGTAAGCGGCTTATCTACACGGCGATAATAGAATTCACGATTTTTGGGATCGCGAAAAAGCAAATGAATCGTAGCTGGATTTTCCTCGTAGCGGAAAACTTCAACCAAGCCCTTTTGATTCTTTGCCACATGGAAAACTTGACCCACACGCAAATTAGAAAGTTCAACGCTATCTTCAATCGCAAGTACAACTTGTCGGCGGTCTGCTTCATTCACTTGCAACCGGGCAAGTACTTGATATAAACCTTCACCTTCTTTAACGGTATCATTGAATATTACCAAACCACGATCTCTTTCCTTATAATAATCAACCTCTTCCCGTTGAAGAGAAGCAAGTTCTTTTTTGAGATCCGTGATTTCCTTAGAAAGAGAGTCGGACTTCAATGATTCAAAACACGAAGTAAGAACTAGAGGAATTGATAATAGAAAAAAGAAAAAGATTCGTTTCATCTTGATTCCGTAAAAAAAGAAAAGCCCGCCAAAGCGGGCTCTATTCAAACAAACAAATTACTTAGTTGCAGGAGCCTTATTGTCGTTCATCGCCTTGACGCCGAGGAGCTCCATCTCAAAACTGAGAAGGCTGTTACCTGGAATCTGGGGTTGGCGGCCACGCGGACCATAAGCAAGAGCCGATGGAATCCAGACCTGGACCTTTTCACCGACCGTCATCAACTTAAGCATTTCGGTCCAACCCGGAATCACTGCAGCAATCGGAAATTCTGCCGGTTGACCACGCTTGATGGAGCTGTCAAATTCCTGACCGTTCAAAAGCTTGCCTTCATAGTTCACAGTTACGATGGAAGAATCGCCAGGAGTCGCACCCTTGCCTTCGGTGATGATCTTATACTGAAGACCGCTAGCCGTGGTGACAACGCCAGCTTCCGACTTGTTCTTCGCAAGGAATGCCGTTTCTTCTTCAAGGTTCTTTACAGCGGCAACGCTATCCTTAGCGAGCTTCTCCTGCTGAATCTTCTGAGAAAATTCATTGAGGGTTGCAAATACAAGGGAATCGTTCATCAAATATTTTGAACTATCCTGCTTGTAGCGCTCCATAAAAGCTTGCATGAACACAGCGAGATCCAAGTCGATGGAATCGCGTTGCACAAGCTGGTAATGCGCTTGGGTTCCAAAATGAGCTCCAAGGGCATAACTATACTTATCTTTCTCTGTTACGAGCTTACTCTTTGTGGCGCCCATTTCGTTGCAACCAAAGAAAAACAAAGAGCAAAGTCCCAAAGCCAAAAGCTTTTTCATATTCATAAAAACATCCTCTTTTTAGCGATAAAATTTATCGTGCCTGTAAAATAGCAAAAGAAATTAGCTGCGAAAAGTAGTAGTAAAGGTAATTCTATGGAAAATGTAGTCTCAATTCGCCCTCTAAAGATTGCTGGAATCGGAATTTGCATTTGATAGCATTTAAATATGTCAACAATAAAAAAACCGATTACCCTCACAAACGCCTTCCGTATGACGCTCATTCACTACCGAAGCCTTCGGGAGATGAGTCAAGAAACGCTTGCAAAGAATAGCGGGCTCACAAGGCAATACATTTCACGCCTAGAATCGGGAAATCAGCACCCGGGTTTGGACGCCCTCAGTCGGTTGCTAAATGCCCTAGACCAATCTTTTTCCTCTTTCGGAAAAGATCTGGATAAAGCCCTTCTTGAACAGAGAAAAAACTCTGCAAAAATGGCCGCTGATAAAAAAGGCCCATTTTGGGATGAAAAATAGCATTTTTACGATAGCAATTTTTTAATTTGAGGAGGACTCCGGAGGTTTTATATGTTTTTCGGTTTTGATCCTCTCTATATCGGCATTTTAGCCTTTACCCTCATCATTTCGGGTATCGTATCTGTCATGGTGAATTCCCGTTTTAAAGCCGGGCAAAAAGTCCAAATCCAAAGCGGACTTACCGGTGCCGAAGTCGCCTCAGCCATCCTTTCCGATGCAGGCATCTACGACGTCCGCATTCAAGAAACAAACGGCTTCCTATCGGATCATTACAATCCGATGAACAAAACACTCAATCTTTCTAAAGACGTGTATCACGGAAGAAATGCAAGCTCTGCAGGCGTTGCTGCACACGAAACCGGTCACGCGATACAACACGCGGAAAACTATTTTCCAATGTGGCTACGTTCATTCATTGTTCCCGCAGCGAACGTCGGCAGCAATCTCGGCCCTTGGCTCGTCATTATAGGCATCATTATGATGTCCGCCCATATTCTGATGGGGCAAAGCGTTGCCATCTTCGGCGTCGTCCTTTTTGGCATCGCTACTCTCTTCACGCTAGTGACGGTCCCCGTTGAATTTGATGCCTCTTCAAGAGCCAAGAAACGACTTGCACACTTGGGAATTCTTCAAGAAGGACGCGAACGGCAAGTCGTCGCCGGAGTTCTTTTTGCTGCGGGCCTCACATACGTCGCCGCAGCCATTTCCTCCATTCTTCAGCTTTTATATTGGGCACTCCGGGCAGGTCTCCTCGGCGGACGCAGAGATGACTGATGAGCGAGCCTCTTGAAATAGAATGCCCCCTCTGTCACGGAATCATCACTGTAGACAGGGAAACAGGTAAAATTCTTTCCCATCAAGAAAAGAAAATCCGCCCCTCTTTTGAAGCGTTCCTCGAAAGCCAAAAAACTCGTACAGAAGATTTGAACAAAAAATTTGAAGAAGCTAAAGAAAAAGAAAAGCTCCGCCTTTCAAATATCGAAAAAAAATTCGAAGCGGCAAAGAAAAACAAGGACCTAAAAGATCCGCCGCCCTCAATTATGTGGGACTGAAATTTCCGGGCCAATATCTGAATTTTCTTCTTCAGAATCGACACCATTCTGGGCGTCGGCAACTTCCGGCGGATTTACTTCTTCATCTGGCGGAGCTTCCATTGTCTTTACGGCATCAGCCAAAGCAGAATCGGGAAGATCCTCTACAGCGGCTTCCTCCAGAGTAGGGATATTTTCTTCAACAGCGAGCCGTCCTTCTAGCATAGCCGTGATGTCTTCATCCTTTACAGCCTTGCCTTCAGAAGCCCAAAGGGTCGCCGTACGCATCACCGCATCTATGGAAACTTTTTTCTGGTTTGCGCGCACGAGTTCACGTTCTTGCAATTTTTCGATAATGCCGGGCTTAAATTCCTTGTCAAGAGAATAAAGCCGCGTTTCGTTCGCCATTTCTTCTGCAAATTCCACATTGTTCTTTTTGCGGTAAATCCAAATGGCTCCAAAAAGCTCGCTTTGGCGGAACACAACTTCATCTGTCTTGATCATTTCCATCAGCGCCATAAATGTCACTACAGTCACAATCGGGAGCGGATCTCTTCCAAGCAAGTCCTCAAAAAGGGCGCGGCCGTTGCGGGCGAGATAATTTCCAATGAATTGCTGGCGGTCTTCAATGGTTACATCATCGAGTTCAATATGGTGCACATTTTCTCTGCTATGCGTCTTGAGCGTTTTCTGAAAAGCCCTGAATAACTGCCAAATGTTGGCATCGGCGAGCGTATCTTCCTCCGAGGCGGTCTTCTCGAGGCGGCCCCGGTAATATGTACCAAAATTCAGGCATTCCATCTCCTGAAGACCTTTTGCCACTTGCTTATAGCGCTGATATTCCAGCATTTGTTTGATGAACTCTTCACGGGCAAGGTCTATCTCTTCATTATCTTCCGAAGTCCGCTCTTCTTTAGGCAGAAGTTCGCGGACTTTCATCGCCATCAGGCGGCTTGCCATCAAAAGAAAATCACCCGCAGCCGAAAGATCCGCCTTGGAAAGATCCTTCATCCAGACGAGATATTGATCCGTAATTTCCGCAATGGAAATTTCCGCAGGAGAAAGCTCGCTCTGCTGCACCAGATAAAGCAGCAAATCCATTGGCCCTTCAAAAGCTCCAATATGTACTTCGTATGCTTCTGCGGGAAGTTCCGACATTATTCTACCGTTACGCTCTTTGCCAAATTTCTCGGCTGGTCTACATCATTTCCGCGAAGCACTGCAATATGATACGCAAGAAGTTGCAAAGGAACACAAGTAATGATGGGCATCAGCATCGGAAACACCTTTGGCACATAAATGATATCGTCTGCATATTTGGAAAGTTCCGTGCAATCTACTGTCGTTACGGCAATAATGCGACCCCCGCGGGCCTTAATTTCACGGACGTTAGAAAGAACCTTCTCAAACAAGGAATCCTTCGGCGCGATGACGACTACTGGCATATTCGCATCGATCAACGCAATCGGCCCGTGCTTCATCTCAGCGGCGGGGTAACCTTCTGCGTGAATGTAACTGATTTCCTTTAGCTTGAGAGCTCCTTCCATCGCAACAGGATAGTTATAATGACGACCCAAATAAAGGAAATTCATCGCCTTTACATATTTTTCCGCAATTTTGCGAATACCCGTAGAAAGTTTCAATGTTTCTTCCACTGCCGAAGGTATTTCAGAAATTGCCTTCGCGATTTCCATACCCTGTTCGGAAGAAACCCGGCGTTCCCGACCAAGAAGAAGAGCTATCATCGCAAGTACCGTTACTTGAGAAGTAAACGCCTTTGTACTCGCCACTCCAATTTCAGGACCGGCATGAAGATAAACGCCGCCGTCGCTTTCACGCGCAATCGTAGAACCTACCACATTGCAGATTCCAAGAGTAGTAGCCCCTTTTGTCTTCGCTTCGCGCATAGCTGCAAGCGTATCTGCCGTTTCTCCAGATTGAGATATTACAAGCACAAGTGTACCTGAGTCAATAATCGGATTTCTGTAGCGGAATTCCGAAGCATACTCCACTTCAACAGGAATCCCTGCAAGATCTTCAATCATATATTCACCGACCATTCCCGCGTAATAACTCGTACCACAAGCAGTAATGATTATGCGGCGGATCGAGCGAAGTTCCTGGATATTGGAATTCAAGCCAGCAAGTTTTGCCGAACCATCGGACAACAAAAGGCGCCCACGCATCGTATTGCGGAGGGCTTCCGGCTGCTCAAAAATTTCCTTGAGCATATAATGGTCAAAACCGCCCTTAGAGGCTGCATCCGCATCAAAATCCACTTCTTGAACGCTGCGGTTCACAGCATGGCGGCCAATCGTCATAATCTCATAGCCAGAACGGGTCGCAACGACGACATCATTATCGTCCAGATAAACGACCTTTTGTGTGTAATCCACTATCGCCGATACATCGCTCGCCAAAAAATATTCGCCCTTATCACCAATACCCAGCACCAGCGGACTTCCGCGGCGGGCTCCTATCAACACATCCGGTTCATTCTCACAAAGGACGGCTATGCCAAAAGTTCCTTCAAGCACATTAAGAGCTTCAAGTACTGCAGATTTAATGTCACCCTTATAAGCACAGGCAATCAAATGAGCGATGACTTCCGTATCCGTATCCGATTTGAAAACGATTCCCTCCGATTCCAATTTTGTTTTAATGGATGCATAATTTTCAATGATGCCGTTATGGACCACCATTACTTTTCCATCATAGCTCACTTGGGGATGCGCATTCTTTTCATTTGGCACACCATGAGTCGCCCAACGGGTATGTGCAATGCCGATTTTCCCATGAATCGGGTGATTTTCCAATTTTTTTTCTAATGCGATAATTTTCCCCGTCGCCTTTTCCATTTCCAATTTGCCATTAGAAATAAGGGCGACACCCGAGGAATCATAGCCTCGGTATTCCAAGCGTTTGAGCCCAGAAATGAGCACAGAAATTGCATCGCGATCACCTATATAGCCTACGATTCCACACATAATATTGCTCCCCTTATTTTATCTTACTTTCCACTTTCGCACAAAGTTCTTCGGCTTCTTTTTCCGTCGGCGCTTCGGCAATTATGCGAATCACAGGTTCGGTATTGGAAGCCCGCACATGCACAAAACATTTGTCCTTCCCCAACCAAAGTCCATCGCGACTATCCGTTTTCCAGCGGGCAAATTCCTTTGCCACTTCTGCAAATATTTCCTTCACCGGTTTTTTGCCGAGCGGAAATTTTTTCTTTGGCATGGCATAACTCGGGTTTTCTGCCCTGAATTTTTCTGGACCGCCATTATTTTCCGCCATCCAAGCAAGAACGAGCGCTGCAGAAACAAGGGAATCGCGGCCATAATGAACTGCCGGGAGAATCACGCCGCCATTGCCTTCACCGCCGACAATACAATTATCATCCATCATTTGAAGGCTCACATTTACTTCGCCCACTTTTGCCCGTGAAAATCCGACGCCGTACTTGATCGCCACGTCTTCGCTCATACGCGAAGTTGAAAGATTTACGCAAACTGGTCCTTTCTTTTTAGAGAGCACAGCATCTGTCGCAATAGCAAGCGTATATTCTTCGCCAATCGATTCTCCATTGCCATCGACAAGCGCACAACGATCTGCATCCGGATCCACTGCGAAACCCACCGCACAATGGTTTTCCTTGACAGCGGCTCTCAAATCACCCAAATTGGAAGGAATGGGTTCCGGCCCGCGGGGGAATGTTCCATCCGGAGTGCAGTGAATGCGCACAACTTCACAGCCAAGGGATTCCAAAAGGCGAGGAACAATATAAGAACCCGCCCCATTTACTGCATCCACAGCTACCTTAAAATGCTTTGCCCGAATGGCTTCCACATTCAAAAAGGGAATCGCAAGCGTATCATCAATGTGAAACGCATCTGCATCTTTCAGAATTTCTAACTTGCCCATCTGGCGATAATCCGGGAAATCAAACTTGCCAGCATCCGCCAAGGCAAAAAGATCCTTTACTTCAGAGGGTCCAAGGAAAATGCCGCGATGATCCAAGAACTTGAGCGCATTCCATTCTAGCGGGTTGTGGCTTGCCGTCACAATGATTCCGCCATCTGCATGGAGACGCGTTACAAAAAGTTCTACGCTTGGCGTCGTCGCCAAATCTACTTCCACAACATCCGCACCTGAAAGTCTACAAAGGCCCGAAACATACGAAACGATTGCATCTCCCGTAGGACGCGAATCTCTACCAATGACAATCTTGCGAGCACAGGTAATCTCCAAAAACGCTTTGACATGAGAAAGCAATATTTGCGGCGTGAGCGTATCGCCCACAATTCCGCGGATGCCAGAAACCGAACGCATAAGAACGGACATATAAACCTTTTATTTATTGTACTTTCCACAATAAAATTATAAAAATAGAGCATCTCAGATAATCCAATCTTTAGAGAAAAGCCTTATCCCAGTTCATTTTCTATTTTGATTGAAAAGCTTTTTACGGAGACGAAATGAAAATTGCAGTCATTGGCGGAGCCGGATACATTGGTTCCCATACAGTACGCGAACTGCTCGACCGCGGACACGAAATTGCCGTATACGACAATCTTTCAAGCGGCATGGAACAGAACCTTTTTGAAAACGCATCCTTTACCAAAGGAGATATTCTAGATACCTATTCGCTCAATCAATTTTTAGAGAAAGAAGCCCCCGAAGGACTCGTGCATCTAGCCGCATTCAAAGCCGCCGGCGAATCAATGACCAACCCAGAAAAATACAGCGTGAATAACATTACGGGTTCCTTGAACATACTCAATGCAGCTTGTGCAAACAAAGTAAAGTACATCGTATTTTCCAGTTCTGCAGCCGTCTATGGCTCCCCCCAATATATGCCAGTTGACGAAAAGCATCCGACAAGCCCAGAAAACTACTACGGCTATACCAAACTTTCCATTGAAAACTTTCTCCAGTGGTATGACAAGCTCCGCGGAATCCGCTTTGCTGCCCTGCGCTATTTCAATGCCGCGGGCTATGATGTAAAAGGGCGTATTACCGGGCTTGAGAAGAACCCGGCAAACCTGATCCCAGTCGTAATGGAAGCCGCCGAAGGAAAGCGCAAGGAAGTGCTCGTATTCGGCAATGATTACGACACAAAAGACGGCACAGGTATTCGCGACTACATCCACGTAAATGATCTCGCAATTGGTCATGGAATGGCTTTTGACTATCTTCAAAAGACAAACAAAAGCCTCATCGTCAACCTTGGCACTCAAAGCGGAGCGAGCGTTCTCGACATCATTAACGCAACCGAAAAAGTTTCTGGGAAAAAAGTCCCTTACCGCATCGTTGAAAGACGCCCCGGAGACCCGGCTTCACTTATCGCAAATCCAGCCAAGGCAAAAGAAGTTCTCGGTTGGGAAGCGAAGTATTCCTCTATCGAAACAATCATCAAGACTACTTGGAACGCCTACCAAGCAAACGAGAAATAATATCTTGTCTCTAGAAATTCCTTTCTAAAAACAAAAACCGATCCTAAAGACCGGTTTTTTAATTCCTATAAATAAATTAATCTTTAAAGCGTACTTTCTTTGTTCCCTTAGCCACTTCGCCGACCATATAATATGGTTCGTTCTTAGCTTTTAAATGCGCTTCGACTTCAGCCACATCGGCCGGGTCTACAAAGAGAAGCATTCCGATGCCCATATTGAACGTAGAATACATTTCGTCCTTTTCAACCGTACCCGCCTGCTGAATAAGCTTGAAGATAGCCGGAACCTGCCAAGAATTGCGATCAATGATAACATCGACATCATCCGGCAAAATGCGCGGAATATTCCCCTGGAAACCAGACCCCGTAATATGGACAAGGCCCTGTAGCTTCTTCTTATCAATCAGTTCTATCAAGCTCTTGTAATAGCTCCGATGAGGAACCGTAAGCGCTTCACCGACAGTCTTATCCAAACCTTCCACTTTGCTCTTTGTATTTAAATGAGCAATATCAAAAAGAGCCTTGCGGGCAAGAGAATAGCCATTCGTATGAAGGCCCGTAGAAGGAAGCCCTAAAATTTTTGTACCCGATTTGATCTTTTTCCCGTCAATGATATTCTCACGTTCTACGACGCCGACAATCGTTCCCGAAATATCGTAATCGCCATTGCCATAGAAACCCGGCATTTCAGCGGTTTCACCACCGATGAGAACAAGATCGTTTTCACGGCAAGCTTTCGCCATACCAACAACAATACTATCCATAACGCCAGGTTCCAAATGACCCATGGCGACATAGTCAAGGAAAAATAATGGGCGTGCACCTTGGACTAAAATATCGTTGCAGCAATGATTCACAATATCTTGGCCCGGAAGTGTATGGGTACCCATTTCGATATCCACTTTCAGCTTTGTACCAACACCATCCACAGAGCTCACGAGAACTGGATCCTTGAGTCCAAGATGATTCAATGTGAAAAGCCCGCCGAAATTTCCGACATCGCCAAGGACGCCTTTGTTAAAGGTGGAACGAACAGATTTCTTGACACCGACCATCGCTTGATCGGCACGAGAAAGGGAAACACCAGCGTCTGCGTAATTCATACGTTTTTCCTTTGTTTGTTTATTTTTTATTCGCTTGACTTTGCTTCTCATCGATATTCCGCAGAGCATCCAAAATCAAACTCGTCGTATCGGAAGACTGATTGATGTTCACTGCATCAGGCATCAAATGAGTATCTAATTTAAAAAGGGTGTCATCGCCCCAAGCAAGCATCAGTTCAAGAGCGTCAGGACCAACAAGGCGACCGCTCTTTGCACAGCAAATACGGCCTTCCTTAAAAGCAATAAATCCCGATTCGCCATTACATTCAAAAATAACAGTCCCCGTTACGCGGCTCTTTTCAAGAGTCTGGGCAAAATCAATAAACGGAAGAACCTTTGCAGATGCGAGCAAAGAAAGGCTCTCAAACTCGTCAAAAGCCTGGTTCTTCGCACGGAGCCTGTCCGAAGCAACTTTATATAAATACACCATCGTACTCGGATTTTTTTCCAAAAACCTAACGAAAGATTCGCGTGGCAACTGAAGGACTGTGCAATCTTCAGAAGCAACAATCGTGTTGCTTGTCTTCTCATTGCAGAGAATGGACATTTCGCCAAAGCAAGCGCCCGCTTCCAACCATGCAAGCACGTTGTAATGCCCATCTGCAAGAATTTTTCCACAAATTTGAGCCCGGCCACTTTGGAGCACATAAAAATATTGGCCTTCCGATTCACCTGTAATAACGACATCGCCTGCTTCATATTCATGAATTTGCGAATTCAACAAAAAATAATCGGCGGATTCTCTGGGGATTTGTTGTAAAAACGGTTTTTCACGTTCATAAGAAGCCGAAATCCAATCACCAATACCTGCATGAGCCTTCATATTGCCTACAAATTAGAAAGTTTACGGTACCAAAGGGGTTCCATTTTTTTAAAAAGGTCCGGATGCAGTACATTTGCAATATCTTTTAATAGCAAATCCGGTTCTACTACAGCTCCTTCATAAAAATCAATTCCTCCTAGAGGACCTTTCTTCAAATCATATTCAAAAATTTTTCCTTTTTCCCAAGCTTTCAACAATTTAACCCGCGCATCCCTACCCGCAAGTTCTTTCAAAGAGGTCACCCCGCCAGGATTCAACCACACGTCCGCATCCCGGGCGTCAGAAAACGCCTTTTCAAATGGCATCGAAAATGTTGCCCGGGAAGTATCGGAAGCCCAAAGATAAGATCCCCCGCCATCCGCAATCAACGAAGACATGTAGCTCTTTCCAGGAGACGCATACCACGTTCCCGAAGAAGGGACTCCGGTAAATACCGATGGGCGGTCCTTTTCTGCTATGGAATCCAAAGCATTGCGAAGCTCAATATAACGCGTCTCGCTCTGAGAGAATAAAGAATCCGCCAAAAAGGATCTACCTGTCAAAAGTCCGAAGAACTTGATCCATTCGGCCTTGGCGAGAGGAGTCCGCTCCGACCATTCCGAAGTAAGAACCACTGGCAAATTCAACCTAGCTAATTTAGGATATGCATCATAAATGCTTTCTCCCATTGAAAAGGCAAAAATCATATCGGCATTCAAAGCATAGACCGCTTCCGGCGAAAGCTCCATTCCTTCTCCGATTTCCCTAACTCCAACAGAATCCGCAAAATAATAAAACGAACTATCTGCGATATACTTTTTAGAATCCACCGCAATAACTTTATCTGCTACATCTAAACGAAGCAAATACCCCAAATAAGTAGAAGAAAGCACGGCAATTCTCTTTGCAGGAATATGCAAAACCGGGAAAGAAGAAAGTGCAAAAGGAAGCTTTCCCTTTTTCTTAAAAGAAGAATCCGCAAGTACCCAGCGCAAAATGCCGGACTTTCCGTCTTTTACCCAGAGAATAGAATAACCTTCGCAAGAATCCAGCCCGAAGTTTTCGGCATATTTGAGACGCATAGCCGGATGAAACAGAACCTTATCTGCAACATTATCTTTAGAAGAACCGTCATATAAAAGGACCCGCCACGCGAGAAAGAGCGCGACGAGTCCTAAAAAACAAAGAGAGAACTTTTTGAGCATTCTAGCAGGCAAACGTAATAAATGTTCAACCCGCTTTCAAAATCATTTTAGCGTAATGCGGATACTTTCCCTGCCCACTTGAACCAAATAGATGCCCTTCGGAAGATTTACCTGCAAAGAGCTCTCCGTTTCCGTCGCATAGCCCTTGTAAAGCACAAAGCCGAGCGAATTGAAAACCGATACCGGCGCATTCGCAGAGCCCCTCACATAAATTTTCCCGGCATGTACAAAAACAGAAGCGATTCTCAATGCATTTGCACCCGGTGCGATTCCTTCCAAACTCTTCGAAGAGGAACTCTCCGCAACAGAACTAGAAGAATTTGCAGCACTGGAAGAAATCACCGGATCGGTAATTCCGCCAAGTGTATATTCATCCGTGTTGATTTTGCCAATTCCCGCATAAGTCGTCACAATACTCTTGACATCATCCACGGTATAAGAATAATAAGAAGAAGGCTTAAAAGATGCACGAGGAATATCATCATCCATTGCCACATTGCTCGTATCGCTTATAGAAAGCGAAGCCCCCGGATTCAAGGATATCCTCATCGTTTTGGACCCGCAACCGCTACTCATGAACGTCGCACAACCCTCATACTTATTGTTGACTATTGTCGCATAAGCATCATCGTCGCCGCCGAACACGGCCTTGCTCAAAGAAGCATAATGATTGCTTTCGATGTATAAATCCGAACCATAGCGGACATTCGGGCCATTGCCACTTCCATCATCGCCTTCAATGTAATTGTTATAAAGATGGCTCATCGAATGACGCATCATCGGCTGGCGCGCATCAATTGCCTTATAATAGTTGTGATGGAACGTAATTTCGTGGCGGAGACTATCACCGTTGCTATTGCCGATCAAGGAACCCTTGTGATGGTTGTGAAAATAGTTCCAGGAAACCGTCGCATTGTAAATATTGTTCTTCGCATCAAGCAGGCCGTCATAGCGATCCTTGTCCGAAGTATAAGCATTATAGAATTCGCAGTGATCAACCCAAATATTATACGAAGCTTGCAGGCTCTTGCCCGCCCAATCGCTAACGCCGCTATCCGCAGAGATTGAAATGCAATCGGGATCATTCAAGATAACTTCAGCACCATTCCGGTAGGCTACAACCTTATTCTCATCCGTTTTGCTGATAGGCACATCGCTCATCGTGATCTTGATGTTGCGGATGATAATATTATGCTTCTTCTGTATAAAAAGTCCAACGCGATTAAGAAACGCCCCGCTGCCAATGCCGACGATTGTCTTATTGTTGCCGACGAGCACTTGCTCTCCATAAGTCGTGGAAATTGAGCCGGAAGAATTTACAGCTCCTGTAGAATCAATCTTAACGGCTATTCCCGTATTGATTTCCCCCTCAATGACTATCACATAAGGAGTTTCCACATCTTCAGCGTATTGCTTGAGTTCGGCAACAGTCGAAAC
>JALNVO010000020.1 GCA_023231365.1 Fibrobacteraceae bacterium
GGAGAAGCCGTCGTTGAGGCCTCTTACGCGGTAGCGCTCGTCCATTTCCAATAGCTCCATGCTTTGGTCTAGGCGTTTTTGAAATTCTTCGTCGGGAATTTTTTCTTGCTTGAGGTAGGCCCGTTTGGAATCGATCGCCATGCGCAGAAATTCCACATTGGATACTCCCGGAATTTCGATGGGGTACTGCATGCTGACGAAGAAGCCTTCGTTGGCGCGTTCGGAGGGATCAAGAGCAAGGAAGTCTTTTCCGTCTAGCATTACAGATCCAGAATCGACTTTGTAGGCCGGATGACCGCTCACAACTTTGGCGAGCGTACTTTTGCCGGATCCGTTGACACCCATGATGGCGTGGATTTCGCCGGGTTTTACGTCGAGGTTGATTCCTTTGAGGATCTGAGTGCCATCGGCAAGGCTCGCTTTTAAGTTTTGAATAGAAAGCATAGTGCAAATTTAGATTTTTTCGCTGTACTCGATAAGGCTTGTGCGGTAATCGAGCAATTCTTTGAAAAAATTAGGCTCTTTGGTTGGGTCCGCCTCTTTGTGCAAGCGGAGTGACAGTTTTTTTGCGAAGGAATGGAGTTCCAAGCGGAGTTTTAAGTTTTCGTCAGTCGTGGGCTTCGCTTTGAGCGCGTTGCGGAAGCGTTCTACCGTACGGATTTCAAGTTCGGCTAGAGTTTCCAAGAATTCCTTTTGTGCCGCATTCTTTTCCCAGCGTTCTTCAGGGAGCTCTTCCAATACTTGTGCAGGGAGATTTGAAAGCGCGCTATGAAGGCGTTTGAAGTCTATTGACGCTGTTTCGACGTATTCGGCGAGTGCTGTGCTTAAAAGTTCGTCGAGCACTTCCGAATCAAAGAGCGTGATGCCAGAACTTGCAAAGTCTAAGTCGAAGAATACGCTTGCGGCTTCCCAGAGCGATGGCGAGGTGAGTACCAGTGTGACGAATCGGAATTCAAGAGTCGGAATGGTGTTCCATTGCACTCGTTCCTGAGTTTCGATAGAAACTTCGCTTGATATGTTCTTTTCTTTTGTGTGTCGCTTCTCTTGCGGGTGGATGCCTATAAAGTTTGCTTCAGTGTCGAAGCGTTCTGCGACGAGCCTCAAATATTGATTCTGGAGCTCCCTGTCGCGGATGGACATAATGAGCGTTTTTGCCCTAGTAATAAACTGGGCGCGTTCTTCGATCGTCTGTGTGGGAAGCTCGTGTGAAAGGTATGTGAGCCAGTCTTCGGCTTGGGCGAGTTCCGCCTTGAAGTCTGCGGCGGCAGTTGCTCCGTGTTCGTTTACGAAGTTGTCCGGGTCTATCTTTTCTCCGTTGGGCCGGGAGAGCGAAAAAATGCGAGGGACAATTCCCTGCGGGAGTACAATTTCGAGTGTGCGCTGGGTCGCTTTTTTGCCAGCGGCGTCTCCGTCAAAGACTAGGTAGGCCGTCTTTGCATAGCGGGAGAGTAGCGATGCGTGATATTCGGTAAGAGCGGTTCCAGAGACTGCGACCACGTTTCGGACGCCTGCTTGGTAGAGGCTGATGAAATCGAAGTATCCTTCGACAAGTATTACCGCATTTTCTTTGGCAATCTCTTGCTTGGTGTGCGAAAGTCCGTAGAGAATTTCACCTTTCTTGTAAAGAGCCGTGTCTGGACTGTTCAAGTATTTCGGGGCTTTAGTTTCTTTGTTGAGAATGCGCCCGCCGAAGGCGACGACTGCTCCAGAGAGGTTCTCGATCGCGAACATCAGGCGACCTCGGAATTTATCTGCAACGCCGCCCGTTTCGCGTTCTACGGCAAGCCCAGCTTCGACCAGTTGCTTCGGTGAAAACCCTTTTTGTGCGGCATAGTTTAAAAAGCCTTCGCGGCCTTCGGGGGCAAAACCCACCCGGAATTGTTTGCGCGTTTCTTCGCTTACGTGCCGTTCCGTAATATAGGCAAGAGCCTTTTCGTTCTTGGAAAGCTGAGAGACAAACCATTCGGCAGCAAGGTCGTTGATCGTTCGGACGAGCGTACGCTCTTCGAGTATTTCCGGTTTCTCAGGGGCTCCGAGTTCGGGCAGATGGAATCCTGTTGCGTTTGCCACCCATTCTATAGCGGCTTTGAAATCAATCTTTTCATGTTCCATTACGAACTTGAATACATCGCCCCCGGCTCCGCATGCGAAGCACTTATAAATTCCGATTTGCGGATTTACGTTCATTGAGGGGGAATGGTCTTCGTGAAAAGGACAGCGCCCGATGAAGCGTCCGTTACCGGATCTTTTAAGAGGGACGAATTGCTGGATGACGTCCGCGATATCGGCGTGGGATTTGAGTTCTTGGATGACTTCATCGGAATAGAAAGGCATTGCCTTAAACATAGCTTTTTAACACGGTATGCCTGTAATTTTGCAAGTCTTGAAGGATAATTTTCTTAAAATATTTTTTTTAGAGTATTTTAGGGATATGAAAATGCTAGTTCCATTTGCTCTTTTGTTTTTGTCTTTCTTGATGCTTTTTGGCTGTAAAGAAGAGGAAAGCTTGAAAAGTACATCGAAAATTTTTCCGATGGCTCCTGTTGCCGATGCCCGAGAAAGAGGTGTAAATGGTTATGAATTTGAATTTAGAATGTACGGAGAAGAAACCCCATTGTTTCAGAGATCGTTGCCGGAATTGCCTCTGTTGGTGCAGAATGAAGTGCTAGCTGAAGGTCATTCCCCGTTTGGCTCGATTTATCTCTTTAACAGAGGAAATGGTTGCTTAGGAGTTCTCTATACGGATTTAAAGGGGGCCTTGAAGTATTTTAATCCGCGAATAATTTGTGCGGATTCTTCCGATTTTTTGCCCAAGAATTTATATGTACGCTGGAATGGTTCCGTGCCGGTTTATATCTTGAAGGAAAATTCGGGTGAACGGGGGAGTGATCTTCGCATCGGCGCTTTGGACGGCAAAGGTGGGGTTGTGTTCGTTGAAACGATGGCTTCTAACACAGACGCTTGTGGGCCGGAAGAAGATGAAGGTGTCTTGCCCTGCTTTGAAAATGAAACGGAAGTTTCGCTTCCTTTGGTGGGTTCCGTTTTGCCGGATACGCTGTTTACCGAAACCCATGGAACGGTTCTCGATGAGAGCCGCCGGGTAGTTGAAGTGGATGAGAAGGATACGCTTGTTCTCCCTTGGCGTGAGAGTAAAGTTCCAGGCAGAAAGTAAATTTTTAACGCGACATTGAAGAGTATTTTGAATCCTAAAGTGAGGATGATCTTGCCGCATATCCGATGTGCGACCGTTTGAGGAATGCCCTTTTAGCCTTTGGTGCGGAAAGCCTACTTGCGACAAGCGAATACCAGTTGAATCCGAGTATGAAAATCATTGCAAGAAAGGGGAGAATGAGAGTGTGGTGGCGTATCCGGGGAAGAACGAGAACGATGTTCTCTTATAGACGATGAGCGTTTTTGAATTCGATATTTGAGAGATAAAACTTAGGCTAGTGCACTCCCTTTTGCGAAAATGAATTCGCGTATCTTGAGTTGCGTTTTTGCGGAGATGGTTCCTCGCGTGATGGAAGATTTGAAGAAGTACATCAGGTAGATCGCTACAAGTGCTTGAAAAGCGTGGAAAATCCCATTTTGAGCAGCGTAAAAATGAGGTTGCTCCTTCTGCCGATGCCTGCAAAGAGGGCTAGTGCTGCATTGCGTCCGTTTACAACGCGATCCTTAGACGAGTTTAAGAATTATTTTAAACTTTCTGTTTTTGGCTATGTTTCTGTGCTTCGGGTTGAATATTTTCGTTTTTTTTCTAATTTTTAGGCCGCAAAAGGGACTTTAGCTCAATCGGTTAGAGCCGCGGACTCATAACCCGCTGGTTCCCGGTTCAAGTCCGGGAGGTCCCACGAAGAGCCAACTGGCAGTAAGCCGGTTGGCTCTTTTGCTTACTCGGAGTAAGCCTTGCCGTTTTCCGTCTTTTGATAGTTGATGATACTTTGGAATGTCTTCAACTGTCATCAAATGCCAAGTTATGACTAATAAATGCTTAACTTGCGGCGCTCTTGTCTGAAGACCAAGTCTCATTGGATTGCCGGGTTCAAGCAGTAGTTCTACGACACTCTATTTCTTTCTTTTTATGTATGAATTCTTTATCCAGCTCCAATTCAGAACTAGATGCGCTACCACCAGAAAGAGCAGAATCGAACCAAATATTGGATGTATCTTGAAGAACACCTCCTTGGGAAGAGTTTCATTCAACAGTACGGTGACCAACAGGCATAGAAAATCAAACAGTAAGAATACATTGAGAACTTTTAGTATCGATTGCTTATTCATTGTTTATCGCCTCCATAAAAAATATACGGGACTTCCCGCTTTTATTTCTTCTAGTTCTTTCAGTCATATCACAACCCTTTTTCAGTTTTGATCTTAAACAAAATATCCGTTCATCATCAAATCTCGGCATGATAGCTTCCTTGGGAATCTGTGGCAGACATTTATTCCTCATATCTCTCACGTACGCTTTCCTATATAATAATACAAATTTATCTATCAAGATTATCCTTCCAATCCCTTTCGTCCTTCGGATATACTTCGTATTTCACTCGTTTTTGCAGGTCCGCTCCGATTCATTCCCGTGTCGCCGCTTCGCCATCTTCCGGGTATCTTTGCGCGTAGCGTCCGTAGTTTTTTCCGTTCCGGTGCTCCGTGTGATCATTCGGCAATAGGCGTAGACGCAAAAACTTTCAGATGCTTATTTTGGAGACCGTTCTTTCGACGGTCTTTTTTGTTTACTGCGGGTATGGACGATAGCTTTTCTCTTTTATGATATAATATCAGTTTTGCTTGAATTTTGAATGCCTTCAACATCCGCGTCTGTGCCTCGATTATGTCGGCGAATGAGTTCGCAGAGCAATACTCGGTTTGAATGCTCTTAGTCTCTTTGATAGACGCTTCCGTGTGATGTGGCGCAGCTGTTTTGACCGAGGATTGCTTTTTAGAGGTGTGTCGCCATAACGCAGATCATGATGGAATTGGAAAAATGAGCCTTTTTTTGAAAAGCATCAAAATGAAAAATGCAGTTCAACTGTTTGATAATGATGAATGATTTTTTGTCTGCGTATATTTTGCCTAATCAAAACGATTTGGGCAGGGACATTAAAAAACGAGGAAAGCTCCGTCCACGCAAAGAACTGCTGCGCAAGCTGCAATGGCGACTAACACGAGTCCGCGTCCGAGTAGCGAAACTCCGATAGCTGTAATGAGTGCTGCCGCAGCTGATATTTTGGAATTTGTCGTATAGAAAATGGCGGGAATAGTCATCGCCGAGAGTACTGTGTAGGGGATGTAAGCGAGGAACGATTTCCAGAAGGGACTTTCGATATTTTTCTTGAGAAGGATGAATGGAATTGTGCGGAGGAGGTAGGTGACTCCTGCCATTGCTAGAAGGTATTTTGCGTATTCAGTTATGCTCATTCAGTCTTCTCCTCAATAGGGAAAAACTTAGCGGCGAAGAGCGATGCTGTTATAGCACAGATAATGATGACAAATCCCGGAGTGACGTTGGAAAGGACTGGCGCATAGTGGAATAGGAGGCTGATCGCAATAGCTATAGCGACGGCGATGAGTGTTGGTCTATGCTGTTTTACCTTTGGAACGACGATGGCGATGAACATTCCGTAGAGGGCGACGCCTAGTGAATTTGTAAGTACTGTGGGGAGGATCTGCCCTGCAACGGATCCTGTGAGAGTCCCCAGAGACCAACCGATGTAGGGGAGCACTGTGAGCCCGAAATAATAGGTTGGAGATATGCGCTCTTTTTGTGACATGGCGAGTGCATAGATTTCATCGGTGATGCCCATGCTGAGAAATATTCTTTGTAGTGTACCAAAAGATGGTGTCACCTTTTGGGAAAGAGAGATTGCCATGAGCGAATAGCGGAGGTTGATGAAAAATGTCGCGAGGATCATCTCCACGAGGGTTCCTGCGGCTTGCATAATTTGAATCCCTGCAAACTGCCCGGCGGAGGTTAGGTTTGTCATAGAGATAAGCGTAACAAGGCATGGGTTCAGAAATTTGGATGCGGCAATACCGAACGAGAAGGAAACGGCAAAGTAACCGATCCCGATAGGTAAGCCGTCGCAAATGCCTTTTGAAAATTTCACAGTTCAATTATAACAAAATAGCCACATAATGCAAACAAAAAAGCACCGGTTTTTTCCGGTGCTTGTGTAATATCCGTATAAATTAACCGCAGCGGTTCTTGCTTGCGTCCTTGCCTATATATTCCGGGTATTCTCCGTCAAAACAGGCTGCGCAATAGGCCTGAGGTTCACCTGTACATTCTTTGACGCCTTGGATGCTCAAATAGCCAAGGCTTTCTACACCGAGCATTTTGGCGATTTCTTCGGGGGTCATGGAGCCCGCAGCGAGATCGCCTGCATTCGGGAAGTCCATTCCGAAAAAGCAAGGGTGCGCAACTGGAGGTGATGCGATACGGATGTGGACTTCAGTCGCACCTGCATCGCGTAGCATCTTACTTAAAATTTTGAGCGTTGTTCCGCGGACGATCGAGTCGTCGACAACGCAGACTTTCTTGTTTTTGAGCACACCTTCGATGGGATTGAATTTGAGGCGGACTTTTTGTGCGCGGACGTTCTGAGTGGGGTCGATGAATGTGCGACCCACATAGTGATTGCGGAGAAGTCCAATTTCAAATTTGATACCTGATTCTTGTGCGTAACCGAGAGCCGCCGTCGTGGAAGAGTCCGGAACGGGAATTACGATATCGGCCTTGACCGGG
The DNA here is from genome assembly GCA_023231365.1 of Fibrobacteraceae bacterium. Taxonomy (GTDB): domain Bacteria; phylum Fibrobacterota; class Fibrobacteria; order Fibrobacterales; family Fibrobacteraceae; genus Hallerella. The sequence goes on from JALNVO010000020.1 coordinate 6,749, forward strand.
CATTCGCGGGCAAGTCTTTTGCCCATCTTGCGGCGAACCTTATCGCAGCTTTGTTCGAAAATTTTGGAATCCGGACGGGCGAAGTAGATGTACTCGAAAATACAATGGGCGAGCCGTCCTTTCTCGATGAACTGTTCGGAATGGAGCCCATCCTTGTTTATTGTGAGAAGTTCTCCTGGCTGGATATCTCTCACATAGTTTGCTCCCAAAAGATCAAATGCGCAAGTTTCGCTTGCGATGCACCAGCTATTGCCGAGACGGGCAATAGAAAGTGGGCGGAATGCATAGCCGTCGCGCGCCACATACATCGTATCTTTGGTGAGGAAGATGAGGCAGAAGCATCCGGTGAGTTTGGAAACTGCTTTTTTAATTGCTTCGCCGAGGTTTGGCGCCTGGGTGCGGGCTATTTCGTGCAAAAGAATTTCGGAGTCGGAGGTAGTTTGGAAAATATGACCAGCTTCTTCCATTTCTTCTCGGAGCTCAGGAGCGTTCGTTAGATTTCCGTTGTGGACGAGTGCGATGCTGCCCCATTTGCAGCTTACGAGAATAGGCTGCGCATTGGAGAGTGTGCTCGAACCGGTGGTGCTGTAGCGGACGTGACCGATGCCAGCAAAACCTTCGAGTTCGTCTACGTTGTATTCTCTAAGTAAGGCAGAAACGAGCCCCATTGATTTGCGGACTCGGATTTTTTCGCCATTGGCAAGCGCGATGCCTGCGCTTTCCTGTCCACGGTGTTGCAGGGCATATAGGCCCATTGCGACGTTGCGTCCGACGTTCTCGCCATTGTAAATGCCGATAACGCCACATTCTTCGTGTAATTCGTCTACCACGGTAACCTCGGGTTGTAGCCTAAATTTAGAAAATTGCGCCGGATTTAGAGTGGGATAAATAGAGGGTTCCTCTCAAAATTCATTTCGCAGCACATCTATGGGGAAAGCGCCTACTCCTGCGCATTCATCTATAAAGCATCTCCTGAAGGAATTGTTTGACACTAAGCGCTGAAGCGCCAAGTGTTCCTGTCTATAGCCGAAATTGTGGGCTCAGTGATACCCTAAGGAGATAACGGCAGACGCGAGCCCGCCGAGCATAGCAATTTTCACCATCTTCTGTGCGGCTTTGAAATTCCCTGTTTTGGCTTTTTTTAGAGCTAGGATGGTGGGTATGATGACGAGAGGAGCGGCGCAGAGAAAAAATAAAGGAGAGAATATTCCGAAAATTTCGGGTAGGGGCATCAAAAATATCGCAAGGACTAATGTAAATGTCGCGAGTTTGGAAGAGAGTTCTTGACCGATAAGTCGTGAAAGGGTGAGGATGCCCGCGCGTTCGTCGCCATCGAAGTCTTCGATATCCTTGTAAATTTCGCGGGCGAGCGTGAGGAGAAAGGCAAAGGCGGCGACAAAAAGAATCCGCTTGAAGTTCGCGGTAGAATTGAGGAGCGTCAAAAAGAGCGGTGCTGTGCAGAGAAGAGCCACCATTGGGTTCTTGGCGAAGGGAAGGCGCTTGAATTTATAGTCGTAGGCAAAGAGAAGGAGATTCAAAAGACAGAAGAAAGCTGCGTGGAAAATTCCGGAAATGGAACCCGCAATGAGCGATACGATCGCAAAGGCGATGGCTGCGGTATTCGCTCCTTTCAGCGAAATTCTTTGGGAAGGAATCGGGCGGAGAGGCTTGTTGACTTTATCTGTGGAAAGGTCTTGTATGTCGTTCAGCGCGTTCCCAAAGGCAACCGCAAAGAATATAGCGATGGCTTCGCCGACAAAGACAGAAAGTGGGGGAGAGAATTCCTGGAGCAGGTAGCCGATGAGAAGGGCAACGACTGCGACGAGAGCGTTGGTGGGTCTTGCGAGTTCGCAAATGGCTTTGAATGTGCCTAAAAAATTTCTGAAAATCACGGATAAAAGTTAGATTTTACTTTGATGAAGGAAAAAGACTCCGATGAAAATTTAGACGAATCTTCCCCGCGCTCAACGCGGAGGGATGTGCGGTCGCGCCGCGTGAATGCAATGGAAATGTGGAAGCGCGGAACGATTGATGACCGCCCTGTGAAGGAGCGCTGGAGCCGGGAGTTCAAACGCCCTAAGGTCAAGAAAATTAAGGATCCGGCGGGAAATTTTGAAGCGGGGGATTCCATAGAAGGCCTTGTGCTGGAAGTGCACCGCCGCACTTGTGTGGTGAGGCTTGCTTCCGGTGAAAAAGTGAATGCAACGTATCGGCCTGCGGTTGTTTTTGAACTCGGGGAATTTCCCGTTGTCGGCGATAGGGTTGTGATTGCCCGCGCTAGTGACGCCGAAGATGCTTTGCCCTACTCCCTTTTGAGCGTTCAACCGAGACGTTCCGTTCTAGTTCGTCCGGGGCCGAAAGACAAATCGCGCCGGGAACTCGTACTTGCATCCAATGTCGATCAGGTTGTCGTGGTTTCCAGTGCTGCGGAGCCGCCCTTTAATTATGGCTTTGCAGACCGGTTTCTTCTTGCGGCGAATCTTTGTGATTTGCCGCTGGTGATGGTTTTAAATAAAGTGGATCTTTTGCCTGAAATTCCGGAAGGTGTGCGGGATTTTATGTCCATTGTGGATAAATTTATTTCTGTGAGTTGTAAATCGGGAAAGGGTTTTGATGAATTGAAAGAGGTTCTCAAGGGGAAAAGCTCCGTGCTTTCCGGCAAGAGCGGAGTCGGTAAATCTAGCTTGGTGAATACCCTTGTGCCTGAAGCGGATTTAGCTGTGGGAAATGTCCGCGAACTCGATGGAAAAGGCCGCCATACCACGACTTCTTCCTGTTTGTTCGATTTGCCTTTCGGAGGCTCGATTATCGATACCCCGGGTATTCGCGAACTCGGCATTATGAAAATGGATGAACGCGATTTGGCGCGGTCCTTCCCCGGATTTTTTCCCGATGGCTTATTTACTTGCAAGTACAACGATTGTACGCATTGCGGGGAACCCGGCTGTGCAGTAGAAGCTGGAGTAAATGAAGGCCGGATTCCCAAGGCCCGTTATGCTAGCTATCGCCGCATTTTAGAATTCAAGGAATAAAAGGAGATAGGTAGATATAAAAAGCTCCAGCAAAGTGAATTTGTTGGAGCTTTTGTTTTATATATCGTATAAATTAACGGTTATCGATCGGGAGCCACGGACGTTGCGTATGGCCTGTGTAGATCTGTCTCGGACGGTTGATCTTCGACATTGGATCGTCGTGCATTTCCTTCCAGTGGGCAATCCAGCCCGGCAAGCGCCCGATGGCGAACATTACGGTGAGCATGTTCGTCGGGATACCCATCGTATGATACAGAATGCCGGAATAGAAGTCAACATTCGGATAGAGCTTGCGTTCGATGAAGTAATCGTCGTGAAGGGCAGCATCTTCGAGCTCGGATGCGATATCTAGCAGCGGATCGTTGATGTGCTCATGGTCGAAGATCGTATGCACGAGGCCCTTTAGAACTTTTGCTCTCGGGTCATAGCTCTTGTACACGCGGTGGCCAAAGCCGGAAAGCTTGAACGGATCGTTCTTGTCTTTCGCCTTTTCCATCACTTGCTTTACTGACATACCGCTCTGTTGAACCTTTATCATTGTTTCTAGGGCTGCTTGGTTTGCTCCGCCGTGGAGAGGTCCCCACAAGGCGCAAATGCCAGCGCAAATGCTAGCGTAGAGACTTGCCTGTGAGCTTCCCACCATACGCACGGTGGATGTGGAGCAGTTTTGCTCGTGGTCCGCGTGGACGATGAGGAGCACATTCAGCGCGTGGACGAAAAGAGGGTCTACGTTGTAGGGCTTTGCCTTGCTCGAGAACATCATATTGAGAAAGTTCGAACAGTAGCTCTTTTCTGCATCCGGGTACACAAAAGGTTCGCCGATACTTGCCTTGTAAGAGAATGCGGCAATCGTTCGCACTTTGGAGATAAGGCTTGCAACGGTGAGATTGAACACGTCCGTCTTGCTTTCATCGTCGTAGAAGCGCGGAGTGAAAAGCCCTAGCGCATTGACTACGGCGCCGAGAATGCCCATCGGGTGCGCAGAGGGCGGCATTTCTCTAAAGAAGTTGAGCAAGTTCTCGTGGATGAGTGCGTTTTCTGTGAGAAGACGGCGGAACGTGCCGAGCTGCTCGCGGGAAGGCAGTTCTCCATAAATCAGAAGCCAAGCGGTTTCGGGGAAGGTAGCGTTGGTCGCCAAATCTTCGATGTTGTAACCGCGGTAGCGGAGAATGCCTTTTTCGCCATCGACGAACGTTATCTGGCTTTTAGTGCTGCCGGTATTTGTATAACCGTAGTCCATAGTGACAAGGCCGCTCTGTTTCCGGAGTGCGGAAATATCGACGGCTTGTTCTTTTTCCGTGCCTGAAATGATAGGAAGCTCGTAGGACTTTCCTTCGTAGTTCAAAGTTGCGGAATTTGGCATTTTTCTCTCCTATGGTTAGCGCAAAGCGAGAATCGCTCTGTAGACATTATCAAAAAGCTTGGGCAGCTTGTCTGTGGGTACCGCCGAGAAGGCAAGACGGAGAAGACCGCTCAAAACAATGACGCCCGTGCTGTAGTGCTCGAGAAGTTCCTTGCGGACATTTTCGGCATCTACGCCTCTGGGCTTTACACACATAAAGTAACCGCTATTGAAAGGCATCGCTTCGAAAGCGTCCTTGTATTCCGGATGCTCGGCCAATGTTTTCCTGATTACATCATAGCGGTTTTTGAGGACGCTGTACTTTTCTTCTTTTTCTCTCGCGTATTCCGGGTTCTTGTAGGCTTCGAGAAGAATCCGTTGGGAAATATTCGGTGCATTGGAAATGTTTCCCCGCACGACACCTGCCGCTTTGCTTTCCAAAGCCTTCAGCTGTTCGGGAGTCGCGTCCTTGAATCCGAAGCTCATAAAGCCCACGCGGAAGCCCCATACGTAGTCTTCCTTGGTAGGGCCGTCGAGCTTGACTGCGAGTATGTTCTGGTGTGCATCGACGAGTTTTGTAAAAAGGGATTCCTTCGTGACACCGTCTTCATAGACAAGCCCGAAATAAGCATCGTCGAGAAGGACAACGATCTTGTTTCCCTTTTCTGCGGCGCGCACGAGAATGTCGGCGATAGCCTTGGCTTCTTCTTCCGTAGCGGTATAACCCGTAGGATTATTGGGAAAATTGAGGAGGAGAACTTTTTTGCCGATGGGTCCGCGATTAACAGCCTTTTCGAGAGCCGCTATGTTGAATCCGCCCTTGTTGAAGGTCTTGTAAGTGGTGATCTTTGCCCCATAAGCATTTTCGAACACAAGTTCGTAGTTGTCCCAATAGAGATCCGGGATGATAACCTTGTCATTCGGATCGAGGAACAAATAGCCGGCGCAAGAAATGGCGTGAGTCAAAGCCGAAGTGACGATCGGGCGGGAAAAGTTCTTGCCCGCGAGGCTCGGGTTCTTGATTAAAATCTGATTTTTCCAAGCATCGCGCATATCTGGGTTACCCGAACTCGGTGCATAGAGAAATGCGTTTTTTGGTAAATTGAGCGACTTGTGAACGGATGGGAGCACAAGCGGGGATCCATCGTCTTCAAGAGCAGTTCCTATTGTAGCGTTGATTTCCTTGCCCTTGGCTTCGGCGCTTTGGCCGAGAATGCCTTTCGATGGGAAGAAAATAGCCTTTCCCTTTTTTGAAAGCATTTCCAAAATGGAAGCGCCGTTTGCGGAAAGAGTGCTGTTGAGCGCTTCCGCGAGAGGATTTAAAGTCATATTCTGGTCCTTTCTAACTCTGAAAAGTTGAAATTTGGTTTAACGCAGAAAAAATAAAAAAACAGAACAAGGATTGTTCTGTTTTTTAGATGATAAAAATGATTAGAGGTGCCCTTATGACAGAATTTTGCGAAGTTCATCTGCGGCTCTTTCAAGATTGTCATTTATGATAGTAAATTCGTACTTGCCGTACTGCTTTGCAAATTCAATTTCTTTCTTTGCGTTGGAGAGCCGGAGCTCGATTACGGCTTCGCAGTCGGTTGCCCGGTGGCGGAGCCTTTGCTCGAGAATTTCCATAGAGGGAGGTAGCACTAGAATGCCTGTCGCGTCTGGATAGACTTTATCGAAGTTCACCTTGCCAAAAACGTCGAGATCGAAGAGGACCCGCATTCCTTCGGAGAGCTTCTTTTCCACAAAACTCTTGGGTGTTCCGTAAAAGTTGCCGTGTACTTCGTTCCATTCCACAAGGTCGTTCTCGGCGATCATCTTCTTGAATTCTTCTCTTGTCTTAAAAAAGTAATGAATCCCGTCTATTTCGCCTTCTCTCGGCGGGCGCGTTGTCGCTGAGATGGAATAGCAGAGGTCGGGAAATTCCTTGATGACGAGGTCTTTGAGCGTCGTTTTTCCTGCGCCAGAAGGGGCACTCATCACAAAAAGTCTGGATTTCATTTGTTCTACTTCTTTAGCTTTGGATAGAGCGTCGGGTGCACAATGTCGATGTGGTCGCAATCCTTGCTTCCCAATGGATCGCTTTCGATTACGAGGCTGTGGACACCTTCCACGGAAATGTCCAGCGTATCGATTTTTTCAAGTGAAATTTTTTCGCTTTGGTAAAGAACCTTGCCGTCGCCTTTGATCGTGTAGGAGACGCCATCGCTGCAGAGGCTCTCTTCGTCGAGGCCGATGAGTGCCGTGAATCTTGTAAATTCTCCGCGGATGTCGAATTCTGTATTGGATGGCGCGTGCGTTCCGAAGCCATCCTTGAAGTGACGGGAAGCTAGCGTAAATTCGTGTCCGTCGATGGATTTATTTACTTGTAATTCTCCCCAGCCTTGTGTATTATGCACTGGAGACATCAAATTCATCTGGAGCGCTCCGTCGAATCGGAAAAACCGGAAATCCGTGGCGACGGCGATAACCTCGCCCGTTGTGGAATCGCTGATGAGGGCTTCCATCTTATTATAGCCGGGTTTTAGCACGGGGCCTTTCAACGTATCGCTCGCATCTCCCGGCCTGTACGCAAAAGATTTAATGCTGTCGCCGTTGAGGACAAGCTTGACGTTCCATGGGGAATTTCCGCCGTAGTTCATCACATAATCCACAATGAGTTCTTTCTTTTCGGGCGTTCCTTGCCAGAACCCGAATTGGAATAAATTTGCCGGATCGTAATCGTGTTTTGCCTTGAGTCTCGCAATGCGCACCCAGTAATTATTCGTGATGAGCACGCTGTATACGTCTTCCAGCTTGGCTTCTCTTTCAAAAACGTCGCAAGTCGTGGGAATCCGGTGCTCGATGGCCTTTGCGTGGTACGTTTTGCTGTCCCAGCAGTCCAGTCCGCGGATGTAATAAACTTCGCCGTTGTATTTGTCTATCAAGTGCTCGAGGGAATCCGGGGAAAGAGCGCGCACGCGGTCATAATGGATAGCGGATTCGCCGTAGCCCACGAAGTGCCAGGGGCGTCCATATACAAAAAGTCTCGGCTTTTGAGGTTGTGCCTTGAGCCATTTCCAGATTTCCACTTCCTCGTTAGTAAGATGGTTCCGGTTATACATGATATCTTCGTTGAAACTTTGCTTGTAGCTCGCTGTATTACCGAGGATCGCCACTGAGAAGAGGACTGCAGCGGTCAAGTTTACTTTGGGGTTGTTCTTTAAGTTGGAAAATCCAAAGAGGAAGAATGCCGTATATAGAATGGAGCGGAGGGCAAGAGCGCCAAGGAAGGCCATCGTGGGCATCATCACCAAGCTGTAGCGCTGGTTTATTTCGATGGTGAAGTCGCCGGAAACGTTTTCGAGGATCACATAAGTCTGGATGTGGTAGAGGAGAAGGAATCCCGCAATTTTAGTATAAGTGCCGAATTTCTTCGCATAGATTTCCCGCCCGGCTTGGATGACTAGAATGATGAAGCCGATGAGGAAGAGGTAATTGAAGCTCGAAAGAAATGGATTGTCGAGGAGACCGCTCTCGTTGAGTGGTCTTGTCATCACCTCCCAGTTGCGGGTCAGGTTTTCAATGAAATGCCCGTGGGCTGAGAATTCGCCACCTTGGAAATTGTAGCCTTGGAAGTAACTGATGGTGAGCAGCACGGGTACCGAAAAGAGCGAAAGAGTCACAAAAAATGCAGGGGCCTTCAAATCCTTTCGATCGAGAATTTTCGGGAGCGCAACGGCGACGAACGCAAGCAAGCAGAATACCGTTTCCTGCCTTGTCTGCGCAAAGAAAGCAAGTTCGAGTGCGACAAAGAGCCAATGGCGGATCGTGTTCCTCTCATAAGCCCATCGGAGAGCCCAGAGGGAGAATGCGGAAAGGAGAATGTAGAGAGGCTCTACGGATGCAGAACGGAACTGGAAGAGGACTGTAGGTTGGGCAATGAGAAGAACCGTCGAAAGAAGAGATAGCAGATCATCTTCGGTCCAAGCGCGCACGGCAAAGAAAAAGAGGATTGCCGTGAGGAAGAGGAATGCGAGCTCCATACCGAAAATCCAATGGAGATCCGAACCTGCGAAAGGCATCCCTATAAAATAGAGGAAGGAGAGCCCTTTTGTTTTAAAACTATTGGAATTCCTGTAGCAATCGAGCCTCCCGTTTTGGAATTCGCCCTCGTCGCAAGTCCCGCTGATCTGGTTATGGTACAGGTTTTGCGCGACAGATAGGAATACGCTTTCGTCGCTTTGTACGCGGTGGCGGGCTTCGATTTCGATACCTGCGAAGACTGTCGCCGAAATTGCAATGATACCTAAGGCAATGAGGTATTTTTTAGCGGGCAGATGCTCCATAATAAAAGAGCGCGCATCGCGGAACAGGGTCGCAAAAAGAAAAAGGCCTAGCACCATCTGGAAAAGGAACAGCGGGAGTGGAAGTCGCAGATCCAGCGTTTGGATGAGGTCTTTTGCGCCGCAGTTGGGGGCGAGATAAATCAAAAAGGGAATAAGGAGGGCAATGAGAGTCCCGGCAATGCCTGCCGGGTGCTTTAGATTCTGGAGGAGTTGCTTAAGATAATTCATCGCGGGGAATATAGCACTTTTGGCATTTCAGAGGTTGAGAAATCCGGGAATATAAGCTACATTTGCGCCGCGAAAATTAAATTTTCAGAGGCTTCTGGTGAACGATTCCATAATACAAAAGGCAGCAGACAATGTACGCATCCTTTCCGCCGCGATGGTGGAAAAGGCGAATTCCGGGCATCCGGGCGGCGCAATGGGCGCTTCTACGGCAATCACGCTTCTTTTCGCGGAATATCTCAAGTTCGATCCCCGCAACCCGAATTGGGAAGCCCGCGACCGCTTCTTGATGGATCCGGGTCACATGTCGCCGCTGCTTTATTCAGAACTCGTGCTCACCGGTCGTATGACCTTGGAAGACATCAAGAATTTCCGCCAGTTTGACAGCCATGCGCCGGGGCATCCCGAACTTTCCGTAGAACATGGCATTGAAAATTCCTCGGGTCCTCTTGGACTTGGCCAGGCGATGTCCGTCGGCGAAGCAATTGCAGAACGGTATATGGTAGCCCAGTTCGGGAATATTCTCGAGCACAAGACGGTTGTTCTCGTCTCCGACGGCGGCATCGAAGAAGAAATAGCATACGGTGCGGGCCGGATCGCGGGACATCTCAAGCTTTCGAACCTCATCTATTTCTATGACGCAAACGGGGTTCAGCTCTCTTGCAAGACCGAAGACGTCATAGACCAGGATTTCGTCAAGCAGTATGAATCCTGGGGATGGAAAGTTGTGGAAGCCGACGGCGAAGATATCGCATCGCTTCGCAAGGCTTTCGACGCCGCATTTGCTGAAAAGGAACGCCCGACGATCATCATCGGACATACGACGATGGCAAAATGTGCCGTCGGTGCGGATGGCAAATCCTTTGAAGGCATGGTTTCCACGCACGGTCAGCCATTGAGCGGCGCAGGAGCTTCCACTGAAGAAACGGTGCGCCGCATGGGTGGGGATCCTGAGAATGCGTTCCAGATCTTCCCCGAAGTAAAGGAAGCCTTTGCTCTCCGCTTAAAAGAACTCGAAAAAATTTCGGATATCTGGTATGCGGAGAAGTCGGACTGGGATGCGAAGAATGCCGAAAAGTCCAAAACTCTCCACGCTTGGCTTACGGGAAAAGGCCCGAAGCTCGACCTCAAGAACCTTGTGCAAAAGGACAACGTCGCTACCCGCGTCAGTTCGGGTACGGTCCTCGGCTACCTCGCTGAAAATTTCAAGAACGTCATCTGCAGCTCCGCAGATCTCTCCAACAGCGACAATACGCAGAAGTTCCTCGACAAAACCCACATTATGGTTCCCGGCGACTTCAGCGGCGCATTTGTCCAAGTAGGCGTAGCAGAACTCACGATGGGAGCCATCGCTTGCGGAATCGCCCTCCACGGCGGGCTCTATCCGATTTGTGCGACGTTCTTCGTATTCAGCGACTTTATGAAGCCCGTCATCCGCATGGCAGCCCTCCAGGGTTTGCCTGTCAAGTACGTTTTTACGCATGACAGTTTCCGCGTCGGTGAAGACGGCCCCACGCACCAGCCTATCGAACACGAAACGCAGATCCGCCTTCTGGAAGACCTCTGCAAGGCCGATGGACGCCCGCAGATGATAGTACTTCGCCCGGCGGATGCCGCCGAAACGAGCGTCGCTTGGGAGATGGCTTTTGAAAACACGGACTCTCCGACAGCTCTCATCTTAACGCGCCAGAAGGTCGGTCCGCTTCCTTGCCCTGCGGGTTCTACCCGTTATGCAGAAGCATCCAAGAGCCGCAAGGGCGCATACATAGTAAGCGACAACACGCTCCGCGGAAAGTCTCCGGACTTGACGCTTGTTGCGAACGGATCCGACGTTCTCCTCGAACACGAAGCCGCAGAAGTTCTCCGCAAGGAAGGCCTTTCCGTGCGCGTCGTTTCGATGATCAGTCCCAAGCTCTTCCTCCTTGAGAGCGAAGAATACCGCAATTCGGTCATCGTCCCGTGGACACCTGTGTTCGCTCTTTCGAGCGGGCTTCCAGTCCTCTTCAAGGATGTCGTCGGCGGATTCGGAAAAACGGCAGGGCTCGAGCGCTTTGGAGCTTCTGCTCCGGCAGGAGTCCTCGAAGAAAAGTTCGGCTACAAGCCCGCCGCCGTAGTCGTAGAAGCAAAGAAATATCTCGCAGAATTTGAGAAGAGCGTCGCTGCTTTCAAAAAAGAGAACTGCTGATCATTTTCCGCATAAATTAATTTGTCCGCTCTCAAAACGAAGGCGGACTTTTTTTTTGGGGGGGGGATTCCCCCCCGATGTCGCCCAGTTGCCCGTTCATCGGGCATCGGCTCCTCTTCCCCCTTCACGTACAAATTCAGCTCTTGAAAAAAACGGCCCTGCGCTTTTACTCCACTACTGCAATGATTATGGACAATTAGTTGCGTTGTTCCTTCCACACCTCCGCGGGGCTTCCGTATTCGATAGCTATGCTTGAAGTATAAACCGGTAATGGTGATGAGGGCATAGATTCCTTGGACAAGGCTAAAGTCTAACAAGGAGATCGGATGCCCTCGTTGTTGCGGTACCCGAGTAATGGATGGCGGCATCCGGCTGTCCGCCCGCGATGAAATACGCAGATCCTGCGGTTGGAAGATTCTGAAGATCATTCAGTGAAAAGTTCAGAAGGATCATATCCACATCGTTCTCGAAATTTTTTTGACAGGAACTTGAGCAATGCCGCTTGTTCCTCAGAAGGTTGCTGCGCGATGAAAATGTTCAGGGAACTCGGTGGTCTCCGCAAAAAATACTTGGGAACTCGCTTTTCGTCCACGGATTGTTTCGTGAGCGCGGCCGGAGTGAGCGGAAGACGGGTGGTGGGTAACAGAAAAGACCAGTCTTTTCTGTTATGGAGCTAAGGAGATTGCGCGCTATTCGCGCGTCCCGTCGGGATTCGCCACTTTTGTGGCTCACTCTTCGCAAAAGTCCACGGGCTCCCGCTTCGTCGAACTCCATTTCCCCCAGGAGTTCGATTTTTATCTAACTAGATAAAGGGTACCTCTAAAAATTCATTTTTATGACCAGAAGCCGGTTCCCTTGGGGGAACGTCAGGATTCGAAGAGCCGGACTCTGGGCCGGCCCCGCAGGGGTGAGGATGGAACAACGTGACACCGCAACAACGAGAAGCCGGTTCCCTTCAGGGAACGTCAGGATTCGAAGAGCC
>JALNVO010000021.1 GCA_023231365.1 Fibrobacteraceae bacterium
GCGAGCCAATAAGGACCTTACGCAGATGGCAGACCGACCTACGCGACGTGACGCGTGGCTAGTATCCTAGGGCTACGCCCGCATATGAAGAACCCCCGGCTATGCCGGGGGGTTGCTTTTTTTCAAAAAACAAATTTTCAATTGTGACAAATATTTCTAGAAAAAGGAAATATCCGCTTTTTTTTATTAGTTTTGCGTAAACTAACAAAAACAATATTTCTAGGAATATGCTAAAGCAAGAGAACATAAAAAAGTCTCTGATACTTGTTCTTTCTGTAGGAGCACTCCTTGCATTCCTCGTATTTCTCTTTAGAGGAAAAATTGAGGAAATGCTTTCCCAAGAAGTAGAAACAAGTTTAATGCATTCCGTTCAGCAAGATGCAGCCCTTTATGAAAGCAACTTGGAAAAGGCACTCACTGCGCTTTCCACTTATGCCGAAATGATTGATGGAGATAACGAGTCCATTAAATCGTTTGTCTTTAAAATGGAATCAAAAAAGGAAAATTTAGGGTTTTCAAAAATAGGCATAGTCAATCTAGAGGGAGAGGGAATCTGGGGGACTGACGTCGATTTACAAGTACATCCCGTACTGAGAAATGCCTTTCGAGGAGTTCCATCCTATGATTATGAAAAAAATGGTTTGCTGAAAGGCTTGGTTTTTGCTGTTCCCATCTATAACAATAGGAATGTCCGTTTTGTCCTTTATGGAATAATGAATGAAAAGGATAGAAGTGTTTTTTCAATTGAAGAAAATCAAGGGGTACTATTCGCAGCGGATACGGCAGGCAACCTAGTTATTCCCGCAACCAACAAGGCCTATTTTAAAGCCTTCTGGGATTCTGTCTATAAAATTATATATAAGAAAGTAGCAACAAGAGATACTATATTCAAAGAACTTTCTTTATACAAAGTATGCGTAAGGAGAATTTCACTTGAAAAAGGGAGCGTTTCATATGTTTCTTGTGCGTTGATGAGCAACGGCAAATGGGTTTCCATCTCAATTATGCCGGAAAACGCCGTGCGCAACCGGGTCGCTACGATTATGCACTTGCTTTTATTGGTTTTTGGTGCATTGATAACCCTTTTTGTGATTATCTTCTATTACATACAAGCGATGGAACGCCGCACCAAGAAGAAAATGTTTGAGCTCGCTTATGTAGATCCATTGACGGGCCTTTATAATTGGCCTTATTTGAAAGAACAGATACAAAAGAAACTTTCAAGAACAGATATTCCACTAAAAAAAGAATTCGGATTTAAGGATTATCTGCTCGCAAAATTTGACATCATTGACTTTAAGGCAATCAATGAAGTTTTCGGATTCAACCGCGGAAACATTTTATTGAAGCTTATTGCAAAACACTTGCGCGAAGAAAAAGCTTGGATAATTCTCTCTGCTCGTGAAGAAAACGACAGCTTTTTCGCTCTTTTACCGCCGATGAGCAATGCAGAAGCTTCAGAAAAATTAATCCACCTATTTGAAAGGATCCGCCAAGAATTTCAAGAGGGAAAGGTAAAAGTCAATTTCCGTTGCGGAGTAACATCTTTTTCTAATGCAAATTTCGATGTGGAAATTATTGCAGACGCAGTGCGGACTGCAAAAAAGCAAATACGGACATCTCTTTTTGGCTTGGATATCCTTTTTTATGATGAAAAGTTAAAAAATGATTTGAAATTTAAAAAACAAATAAAAGCAGATCTTCCTGAAGCAATTAAAAACGGTGAACTGCAAGTATTCCTGCAACCGAAAGTGAATACAATTTCAGAAACTCTGGCCGGTGCGGAAGCGCTTGTACGTTGGAATTACCGGAGAGAAAAATTTTTACAACCTAATAGTTTCATTCCGATATTTGAAGAAGATGGCTCGATTGAACAGATAGATAATTTTGTTCTTGAAACTGTTTGCAAAAAATTCAAAGAATGGGAACAGAAAAAATATCCTTTGCTGCCGATTTCTGTAAACGTTTCTAGAGTTCAATTGAACAATTTGAATTTGGTCCAAGAACTGAATGAAATGGTTACGTCCAAAGAAATCAATATTTCTCTTATTGATCTGGAATTGACAGAAACAGCTTCCTATGGTGATAACCGGCACTTGATAGAAACGATGCGCGACATCAAGCACTGTGGATTCAAACTTTCTATGGATGATTTCGGAACGGGTTACTCTTCGCTAAGCCTCTTAAAAAATATGCCTCTTGATATTTTGAAACTGGACAAAAGCTTTGTAGATGACCTAGGCTGCGAATCAGAAAATAAAACGGAAGCGGCCATTGTTAAAACGATCATTGATCTTGCACGCCAATTAGAAATCAAATGCCTTGCAGAGGGAGTTGAAACAAAAGAACAACGCGATATTCTTGCAGAATTTGGGTGCGATTACATCCAAGGATTTTATTATAGCAAGCCGATTTCGATTAAAGAATACGAGAATCTTCTTTTAAAGAATAAAGGCGTGATGGTGAAAAGATGAAAAAAATATATATAGCCTTTGTAGCCGTCATTCTTATTTTATGTGCTATAATAGTTATTCCAGATAATTTTTTTGATCAGATCAGTTCTCGACAGAAAACTTTCATTGGCGTTTTGATGTTGGGAAATAGGCAAGAATCGGCTTGGAATAGAAGCCACCTTCATGCTCTTGAATCTTTGAAAGGTCAAATGAATTTAGATATAACCTATGCCGATAACATTCTCACAAACGAGGCTTGTCTGGATTCAATTGCATCTTTCATGCAACGGGGAATCCGCCTCGTGTTTTCAACAAATATTTCTTTTGAAAATTGCGTGGATAATGCGGAAAGGACGTTTCCAGAGATGCGATTTTTCCAAGTTTCTGGGACCAAAACTTCCGCGCATAAGTCTATTTATTTTGGCCGGATGTACCAAATGAGATACTTAGCAGGAATTGCCGCAGGAAGGATGACGAAAACAAATAATATAGGCTATGTCGCATCATTTCCAACAAATGAAGTAAATAGGGGAATAAATGCTTTCGCTCTAGGCGCAAGAAGCATCAATCCAAAGGCGAAAATTCTCATTGCGTGGACATCTAGCTGGAACGACTACAGAAAAGAAGAATCTGCAGCCTTTTCCCTCATTTCAAAAAAGAAAGTGGACGTCATTACATCACATGAAGACAACTTAGCCACTTTGGATGTTGCAGAATCAAATAACATCTATTGCATCGGCTATAATGAGCCTTCCTTGGATAAATATCCCAAAAGTGGTCTTTTTTCCATCTATTTTAATTGGGCTTCTTTTTACAGAAAGGCGATTGCAGAGTTTCAGCAGGATCGGTTTATTTCTGCAAGCTACTGGTATGGGATAGATTCTGATGTGATTAAAATGTCCGAGCCGATGAAAAAAATTTCTCCATTAGCCTTGGAAATGATTGCTCAAAAGCGGATGGCTTTTTTAAATGGAACTTGGGATGTTTTTTATGGTCCTATTAAAGATGATAGTGGAACACTGCGGGTTCAAAAGGGGGAAAGTCTTTCGGATGCGCAGTTGTCTGTAGAAATGGATTGGTTTGTTGAGGGTGTCGAAAGTAAATAATATGTGGAAAAAATTAATTCCTCTATTTGCAACCATTGTGATTGGGTTGCTTGCCTATTTCTTAATTGAAAAAATTTCTAAAGAAGAAGCGGGCAATCTGATTCTAGCAAAGAAGCCAGTTATTGGCTTTATTTTAAATGGCGAATTTGATGAAAACGGGTGGAATGGCGCTCATTATCAAGCAATGGCTTTCTCCGCCAAAGAATTGGGCGTGCACGTTATTTACAAGCGGAATGTCGGAGAATCTCCTGTAGCCTTGGGAAAGGCCGTTGCCGATTTAGCAGGGAAAGGAGCGACAGTCATATTTACAACCAGTTTTGGATATAGTCCGCTTCTTGTGAATGTAGCGGCGCGGTATCCAAAAATTCATTTCTATTGCGCCGCAGGAATAGACCAATCCGAAAACGTAAACAATTATTTTGGAAGGATGTACCAAGCAAGATTTCTCGCAGGGCTTATCGCAGGTAGCGAAACCCGGACGAGAAGCATCGGCTATATTGCCGCAATAAAAATATGCGAAACTGTAAGGGGTATCGATGCTTTTACCTTGGGTGTCCGGATGGTAAATCCAAAGGCAAAAGTTTATGTCTATTGGACTAACAGCTGGAACGATGCTATAAAAGAAAAGGCTGGCGCAAACCTATTAATCGACCGTTATAAAGCAGATATTCTCACCTATCATCAAAACACATCAAACATATCAAAAATTGCAAGGACAAGGGGAATCCGCTCTATTGGTTATAATTATGACGCACAATCCGTTATTGGAGATTCCTATTTGACGGCCGCAATATGGCATTGGGATATTTTTTACGAAGATATAATCCGCAATGCCATCGCCGGACATTTTGTCCGCACGAACTATTGGGAAGGCATCGATAAAGGAATAATCGGACTTTCCCCTATTTCAAAGGATGTCGATTCTTCATCTCTTTTTTTATTGGATAGCCTCAAAATAGCCCTTGCACAAGGGAAAACAGATGTGTTTTATGGCCCAATTAAGGACAATGAAGGAAAATTGCGTGTCGCCAAGGGCGAAAACCTTTCGGATGACGTCCTTTTTAATGAAATCGATTGGTTTGTTGAAGGAGTACAAGAAGTGAATCCTTAAAGTTGTTTTTTGTATATTCCTTTTCGAAAATCGTTTTGGAGATTGATTAATATGCTTTCTAAGGATATACTCAAAACGGTAAACCGCATCGAACTTTCGGTGCGCGGACCCTTGGATGCCATGATGGCTGGAGCTTATCACAGCTCTTTTAAAGGCAATGGCGTAGAATTTAGCGAAGTGCGGGAATATGTCCCGGGAGATGATGTGCGTACCATCGACTGGAATGTCACGGCCCGCATGGGAACTCCTTATATCAAAAAGTTCGTAGAAGAACGCGAGCTCACGCTGATGCTAATGGTAGATGCGAGCTCCAGTTCCGAATTCGGATCCGGCAAAGAGATGAAAGGAGAAGTTATGGCTACATTGACAGCCCTCCTCGCTTTTGCCGCTATTAAAAACAACGATAAGGTCGGACTACTTATTTTTACGGATCAGGTGGAGCTGTTTATTCCACCAGCAAAAGGTCGCAAACACGTCTTGCGGCTCATCCGCGAAATTCTCTACTTTAAGCCGACGCACAACAAAACCAATTTACAAGTCGCCTTGGAATATGTGGGTGGCATTCTCAACCACCGCGCGATGGTTGTAGTAATGTCGGATTTCCAAGATGTTGGCTTTGAAAAGGCTTTCAAAATTCTTTGTAAGCGCCATGATATGCTTGCCGTATCTGTTACCGACCCGCGGGAATCCGAACTTCCGCCGGTAGGTCTTGTCGAATTTGAAGACCCCGAAACAGGCGAAACGATGCTTGTAGATACCGGAGATGCAAGTTTCCGCGAAGCATTCGCGAGAGAAGCGAAGCGGACACAGAAGGCGACAAAGGAAATATTCCAGAAGATGTCCGTTGATTATGTGCGCTGTGAAATTCACGATGAATTTAAAGATACAGTTGCTCCGCTGATTGAACATTTCCGGCGCCTTCAGAGACATCAGAGGTGAGTTATGCTGACGAACACTTATAACAAGAGTATTTTGTTTTTTCCCCTTCTTTTAACGGCATTGTCTGCTGTATCTGCGTTCGCTTTCGATATTTCTGTCAAGTCTTCCGTCACAGCATCTCAAGTGCTCATTGGCGATCGTTTTAATTATGAAATTGACGTGACGGCTCCCGAAAATGCAACCGTAGAACTTCCGAGTTTTGTAGGAAATTTGGGGAGTTTTGAAGTCAAGGATATGAAACACGAAAAGATTATAGAAGGGCTTCCGAAAGGACGGGCCAAATTCGTGTGGAGATCCACCCTTAATACGTTCGTCGCCGGAGAATTTTTGATTGCTCCGCAAGAAGTACAAGCGGTTATTGGTAAAGATACGGTAAATACCCGCACCGATCCTGTGGCGGTAAAAGTCGCTGCTCGCACGACAGGCGATGAAACTGATATTTTGGACGTAGAAGATCCAATTAAGGATCCGCGACTTCCCGTGTGGCTCTATTGGATTCTGGGAATTCTCGCCGCTGCGGTTCTTGTTCTTGCTGGTTGGTTTCTTCACAAAAAACTCCGCAAGCAGAGTGAGCCTGTACAGCTTCCTCCTTATGAAGAAGCTGTGCTTGAACTCAAAAAGCTTCGCGACCTCCAACTTCTCGCTTTAGGAAATCAGGCTGACTTTTTTACCGCGCTGAGTTTTATCGTGCGCCGCTATATCCAGCGCAGATATTTGGGAGAAATTGCAGAAGTTAAAGAAAAGGGAAAGAAAAACGCTCCTCAAACTAAACGTGCTTCTAGGGGCATTTTGGACGCAACTCTTTCTCAACTCAAAAAGCGCATTCCGGCAATTGCAGAATTGCCCGATTCTTATAAGGCTGCTGTGATTTCGTTGGAAGAAGAAACATACCCCGTGCGTTTTGCAAAGATGAAAATTGGCGATGACCGCGGCATATTCTGGGACGACTTTGCAGCTAAATTTTTTGACGATACGAAACCGATGCCTGAAATGAATGATGGAACACAAAAGGGCTCTAAAAAAGAACCTCCAGCGGAAGCACCTCATGCTGAAGGAGGCAAATAATGGACTTCGGCAGCATTCATTTTCAAAATCCGGATGCATTTTTCCTTTTGCTGCTCGTACCTCTGCTTATCGCCGATTGGTGGTGGCATTCGCGGGCGCGCAAGAGTACTATTAAGTTTCCGGCCCTTGCCGTAGCAAAAAAAGCGGCAAAAGGTTCACAAATTAAATGGCGCTATGTTGTACCTGCACTCCGCATTTTAGCACTCTGCTGTTTTGTCGTCGCGCTCGCACGTCCGCAAAACGCGACAGAAGTGGAGTACACTTCAACGGATGGCGTAGATATTATGCTTGCATTGGATGTTTCCGGTTCAATGGGAACGCTGGATATGCTAACCCGGACAGACCAGGCGAAGCTCGGTGTAATGAACGCGGAGCGCGTACTCAAATCAGGAGAATTCTGGAATTATTCCCGTTTGGGTTATGCAAAAAATGTGATTGCGGAATTCATAAAAAAGCGTCAAAGCGACCGCATCGGGCTTTCGGTTTTTGCGGGTCGCTCTTACACACAAGTTCCGCTCACGCTAGATTATGGCGCTCTTCTTGAAATTCTAGAGGCTATTGACGATTCAAGCGCTTCAGGAAACGGAACCGCGATTGGCGATGGCCTTATGACATCGCTTGCCCGCTTGGAAAAGTCCAATGCAAAATCCAAAGTGGTAGTCCTTTTGACGGATGGCCGCGATAATGCAAGTCTCGTGCCTCCGCTTCACGCGGCAGAAGTCGCCAAAGCCCTCAAAGTTAAGGTCTATACTGTTGGCGTCGGCAAAAAGAGCGGTTCTGTTCTCGCTTTTGCACAGAATCCCTGGACCGGTGAAATTTCCTGGGGAGAACAGGAGATACCTCCCGAAGACGGGCTTGATGAAGGGATGCTGAAACAGATTGCATCCACAACGGGCGGGCGTTTCTACCGCGCGGAAAGCAAGGATGACTTGGAACGCATTTATTCCGAAATTGACAAATTAGAGAAAACGGAAATACAGACAATTGCTTATGCCCGCTATTCTGAAAAATTTTACCCGTGGCTCATTGCCGGTGCGATCCTTATACTTCTTGAACTCGTGCTGGCTAATACACGGTTTGTGAGGATTCCATGAGATTCGCAGAACCGAACTTTTTGTGGTGCTTATTCACCCTTCCGCTTTTTGCTCTTCTTTTCTTGTACGCATACCGCCGCCGGAAAAAATTGGCATCGCGTTTTGCATCCCTTTCGATGCTTCCTAAAATTGCGACATCGCTTTCGCCTTGGCGGAGGGCGGTCAAAATGTCGCTTCTCCTTTTAGGAATGGCTTTTCTTTTTATTGCACTCGCCCGCCCGCAGTGGGGCCGAAAAATGGAACACGTGGAACGCAAAGGGTTGGACATTGTCCTTTTACAAGATGTGTCTCTTTCTATGCTTGCAGAGGATGTCCAGCCGAACCGCCTAGTGCGTTCCCGGCACGAAATTTCCGCATTCTTGGAAACTCTCGCTGGAGATAGAGTTGGACTTGTTGCTTTTGCAGGCGAAGCCCAGACGCTTGTGCCGCTCACTCTGGATTATGGCACCGTGCAGTTGATGCTCCGAGAGCTCGAACCCGGATGGCTCTATCCCGGCACAGATCTTTCTGCGGCGATCGACAAAGGAATACAAATGTTCCGTCGCTCCAAAGTCCCGTCTAAATACGCGGTAATGGTCTTGATGAGCGATGGCGAAGAACAGGATCCAAAAGCAGTAGAAACGGCAAAAGAAGCCGAGGCTCAAGGAATCCGTATTTATACTATCGGCATCGGATCTAAGGAAGGCGTGCCCATACCTGAAAAAAGCAACAATGGTGAAGTCGTTTACCACAAGGATCGCTTCGGCAATATTGTGACCACGCATCTTGAAGAAAAAACATTGCAGGATATTGCTGCCGTTACCGGGGCCCGCTATTACTATGCGAACCCGGGCGAATTCCAGTTGCAGAAGGTCCTCACCGAAATTGCCAACTTGGAAAAGAAAGACAACTCCTCAGACCAAATGGAAAGCTATCAAGACCGCTACCAGATTTTCCTTGGGTTAGCCGCACTCTTATTCCTTGCCGAAGCTCTTATTTCTGAACGCGGCCGCAAACGCAAACAGCTTGCGGGACGCTTCAGCTGATTTTACGAAGGTAACATCAAATGAAAAAGATATTCATTTATACGTTATGCTTTGCAATGATCGCTATTGCCCGGCCTATCAACGACGGGAACGATCTATTCAAAAAAGGCGACTATGCCGGTGCATTAAAAAAGTACTTGGAAGCCCGCAAATCCGAACCTGCAAATCCGATACTCTTTTACAATATCGGCACTTGCGAATACAAGCTTGGAAAATACGACGATGCCAAAAAAGAACTCGAAAGCGCCGTGCGCATGCCGGATTCACTCTTAGCGGCAAAAGCTGCATACAATTTGGCAAACACTTATTTCCGTATGGGCGAAAAGAACAACGAACCCTCAGAGCGGATTGCTGCTTGGCGCGAATCGATCGGCTACCTCAAAAAGAGCATCGATCTCAAACCAGACTTTGAAAAAGCAAAAAAGAACGTCGAAATTGTACAGCGCAAGCTTAAGGAAGAGCTAGACAAACAGAAAGATCAGAAGAATAAAAATCAGAACCAAGATCAAAAACAGCCTGAACTTTCTGAAAAAGCCAAACAAATCCTTGCCCGGGCGCTTCAAATGTGCAAGGATGGAAAATACGCTCCGGCTAAAGCGCTGCTTGAGAACACAATGACCGAAGATCCTACTGCAAAGAGCTTTAGCGAGTACATACAACGTATTACGGATGTAATCGATATCAAAGCAGGCCGCAAGCCTCAAAGCAAGATAGACCAGTCGAACGCCGACAATGACCTGGGGGTAATCTAATGAAAACCTCTTTGAAAATGATTTCTTCTGTAGTTTTAGCTCTAGCGAGCCTTACTTTTGCAGCTCCCAAGTCCGCACCGGAGTATTATTCCGATGCTGCTTTCCAGTATATTGAAAACAGACTTCCAACAGCTGAAATTACTTGCAAGGAAGGGCTTTCTTTCTATCCAGACGATGCCAAGCTCCAAATGCTTTTAGACCGCATTAATGAAGCAAAGAACGAGCAGAAAAACCAGAACAAACAAAATAATCAAGATAAAAACAAAAATCAAGATCAGAATAAAGACCAGCAAAACAAGGATCAGGACAAGAATAAAAATCAAGACCAAGACCAAGACCAAGACCAAGACCAGAATCAAAACCAAGATCAGAATCAAAACGAAAATTCTTCATCTTCCGGTAATGGCCAAAACCAAGGCTTGTCCAGCAGTTCCGGCAATAGCGGAAACAGCGGCGAAGGCAACTCGCAGGGTAATGAAAATTCCAGTAATTCCCAAGGCGGTGAAGAACCCGAGCAGACGCCTCCGGGCCAGATGAACAAAGACGAAGCTTCTCAGCTACTGAAGGACTTTGACGAAGAACACGGCGAACGGAAACCGTGGAAACCTGTTAAAGGAATGGTTCGCCCAGAAAAGGATTGGTAACTAAAACGATTAAAATTGGAAATAAGCTTTGGCTGAGATTTCAAAAAAGTTTTCCCAAAGATTTTCCGATAGGTCGCTGTAACCACCATCGTCTGTAGAAACGCTTCCAAAATACATCAATCGATAGCGGAACGCAGCATCCAATCCGAGATGTTGCGTGATTTCATATCTTAAATTGATGGATGGAGCAAATCCATTGCCACCATAAATTGCAGTGCTCCGTTTATCTTCATCATATTTGTCTTTTCCAAAGACTGCACTATGAACGGAATATCTTGAAAAAGAATAGCTGAGTCCTAGACCAATCTGAAAGTCTTCCGGCCAAAAGAAATAATAGCGGTATTCGAACATTGCCTGCCAATAATTTGCATCCGTTTCTGTGTAATTATCTGTTCCTTTGCCATAATTCACATCGGGCTCCCACATTGCAAAAGAAACAGCTATCGTATGCTGATTAATATTCGCACCAATTTCTATGGTAGGAAGCGGGAAAGTTCCTAAGCGCGGAATGTAAATCGTTTCTCCTTCATCATCATTCGCGACGAAAGAGCCCTTGCCATCAAGATCACCCCAAGAAAACGGAGCGTCAACCCCCAAGGCAATGTAATGAGAACGATGCCAAACGATATCGCCTGCAAAAGAGCAAACGGCAGTGGTTAAAAATAGAAATAGAACTTTCTTTATCAAGAACATAGCGTCCTTTTTAAATTGCGTTCTTAAAAAATACAACTTGGTGAATAAGCAAAACAGACGAGAAAAGGAAATTTACAAGGCCGCATAATGGAACATCGCATCAATGCACTTTTTAGCTTTGTCCATTACATTACAAGAGAGCTCCACTTTTACCGCATTTTCCGGATGGCGTAGCGATTCTAAAATGTTCTGAAGTGAATTGGATTTCATATACTTGCACATACTGCAACTGCCAATGAACGTCTTATCCGGAAGCTCGCTCTGAAGGCGCGCATTCAGCCCGCATTCCGTAAGGAGCAAAAACGGCGTATGACTTGGCGCTTCCTTGATATACTTGACCATCTGCCCGGTACTTCCGACAAAATCGGAAAGAAGAGCCACTCCCGGGTGGCATTCTGGATGACTCACTACGCGAAGCCCCGGATTCTGCTCGCGGAAAAAGCGGATGAGATCCGGATCGTATTGCTCGTGGACATAGCAAGATCCCGTGTGGAGAACGATCTCTTTATGAATACCTTTTGCCTCTAGAGAATTTTGCAAATTTTTTCCCATTAAGGCGTCCGGGACAAAAACAATTTTATCATTTGGAAGACTGGAGACAATCTTAAATACATTGGAACTAGTGACACACACATCACATTCTGCTTTCACATCGGCGGTTGTATTGATATAACAGACGAATGTGTGGTCAGGATATTTTTTGCGGAGTTCGCAGACTTCTTTACCAGTAATACTATCGGCAAGGCTGCATCCCGAAAGTGGACCCGGAATGAGGACTTCCTTTTGGGGATTGAGAATTTTAGCAGTCTCCCCCATAAAGCGGACTGCGGCAAATACAATCATATCCGCTTCGACTTTAGTCGCATCTTGGCTGAGTTTGAAGCTATCGCCGTCAAAATCAGCTACACTCATTACAATTTCGGGAGCTACATAACTGTGCGCAAGAATGACCGCATTCCGCTCTTTTTTGAGCTCGTTAATCTCATTGATAATGGGGATCAATTTTTCGCAATATTCAAACGTGTAGCTGCAAAGCACCGCACCCGGTTGAATTTTTTTGAGTCGGTCAAAAAGGTCTTGTGCTGTCATAGCTTCAATTTAAAAATAAATCTTCTTGTCCATGAGTTTGAAAAGAGAAAGAATAGGAAAAATGCTTAATTTTGTATATTTATCAAGCTATGCAATTCCGTTTTGGGCTTGTTGTAATATTCTTGCTTCTTGCGTCTTGTTTGCAAGGCCCTTGGGAGTATTATCCGGAAAAAACGGAAACGTATAATGGTGTATATGTTTTTGCTTCGGTGATTGCCGGGCGTTCTGTTTCAGGAGTCTGCTTTGAACGCACTTACGCTTTGGATGAGGCTCTTTCAGAAGATTTTGCTTTTTACGATTCAGCGAGTGTGCAAATTTCAGGGAATTTTTCAGGCTCCGATACTGCGGTTTTCTTGACTCCCGAATCGGCTCGTCCTAATTGTTTTGATGGGCCTTCGGATTTGATTCCTCAAAATGGATCATCGTATAGTTTAAAGGCTGTGTTTCTCTGGGATAGTTCCGGGAATAAAGTAATCTCGGCTTATACAGCGCAGGCGAAAATTCCAGAGGTCTTTAAGATTAAAGCAGCCCTTGCTCCTAATGCTTTGGGAGGACATGAGTCCTTTGCCGAAGGCGATACTGTTTATGCGTTGGATTATCCAATGGATTTAGCGTCCTATTATTTTGTACCGGAGTACAAGAGCGATACTCGCGGCGTGCTGATCACTTTGCATTATGATCCTCAAACGAGTGCGGAAAACCCGAACAACTTTTTGAATTATATGCTGGGATCTTTTATCGATGACAATATTTTTGTCCATGATCTTTTTGATTCTGTATCTCAATTGGGCTATACGGAAAATTCTTATTTTGGTGGGACAAACTTATTGGATACGCTCTCTGTTATTGGATATCAGCTGGTAATGCCGAAGTCTAATCTATTCTTTTATGCAACGGATTCCGGTTATTACAAGTATCGCACGAGCGTTTTGACTTCGGCGAGTGCTTCTTCTATAAAGCCGGAATCGAACGTACGGGGCGGCAGCGGCTATTTTACAGGCATGGCTGTGGATACGATTTCATTCTATATGAAATCGCAAGATGGTGATTCCGCTGCTTATTTTTCATATGAGGCGAAAGGAAAAGCTTGTAGGGATCTGGATTGGGATTCCAAGGTGTGCCGTCGCTATTTGCCCGTTTATTGCGATTCGGTAAATTATGATTCTTCGGAGTGTTTCGCCCCAGCAGTAAAGGCGGCTTTGGAACGCGGATCTTCTTGGGATAGCCTTCTTCCTTCCGGGTTGGATTCTTCAGCAATAAAACTTGCCAAAGCGGATGGGATCAAGCGCTATTGCATAGCGAACGGGTTTCCAAACGATTCCAATTTGTGCTCTTTGGTAAAAGCAGATTGCTTGACGAGTTTGGATTCCAATGGCTGCAAACTGGTACTTTGGAAATTCTGTGCGGATAGGGGATGGCCTTTGGATTCTCTTTCAGAATGTGGTTCTGCTCTGGTGAGCCGGTATCGTTTAGTGGATTTGAATTCTGCGGTAATAAAGGATGTAGTGGATGCCTGGTGTAAGGAAAATTCAGATGATTCTCAGTGCAAATAAAATTTTGATATTGCTTTGTACTTTTTGCGCGTTCACTTTTGCTGACTCGGCGGGTGATATTCAGAATGCGGAACTTCAAAAGGTGAAACTTCAAGCAGAGATAAAAAAGCTCGACCGCAGCATTAAAGAAACGGATTCCCTGCTGACGGATGATGTCCATCGCTACGCTGTTTTGGAAAATCGCTACAAGGATGATCTTTCCCGTCGCCGTTCCGAGCTGGATTCCCTGAATGAAAAAATCAAGCGGATCGCTTCGGAAATTCAAAGCGAGCGCAATAAGCAGAGTGCTTTTGAAACTCGTGTGGCGAATGAAAAAGGGCATCGACAAGCTCTGCGAAAAGTTATCGGTGAAGCGGCTTCCGCTTTGGAAACGAAAGTAGCGCGTTCGCTTCCCTGGGAGCGCGAAGCTCGTTTGGACCGGATCCGAGGACTCGTCCGCGATGTCAAAGGTGCCGATGCGACTGAGGAGGAACTCTTTTCGAGATTACTCTCGATCGTTTCGGAAGAAGTCCGCTTTGGCGATGAGATCCGCTTGGTGGAGTCGCCCATTGTGCGGAATAATGGCGAAACTGTAAATGCCCGCGTGCTCCGTTTGGGAAATCAGTGGATGGTATATTCTGACGAAAACAATCGCATGTTCGGAGCTCTTGTCCGCAAGGATTTTGCGGATTCCGTACATTATGAATGGAATGAAAATTTGACGCTTGAAGAACGTGCCGCGATTCGCCTCGCCCTAGATGTAAAGGAGGCGAAGAAACCGCCTCAAGTTGTATCGCTTCCTCTTTCAATTGGTGTCTTCGGCAAGGAGAATGCAAAATGAAAAAATCCATTCTGCTTTTGATTGTCTTTGCCGCATCTTTTTGCTTCGCCCGTTCTTCGGACGAAGAACGCGTTTTAGCTGTTAAGGATTCGCTTGCTAAGGTAAAGCTCGCTAATTTGCAGAGAGAGACAGACGCTTTGGAGAGGATCCGCCTGGAAAAAGCGGATGCTCTTGAAAAAAAAGAAGCGGAACATTGGCGGAACCGTTACAAGGAAAACAATCTTTCTGAAGAGCACGAAAACGATTCCCGCGAATTGGAGGGACGTTACTCGGAGCTTTCTTCCGATTTGTCCCGCCTTTCGGAAGAACTCACTAGTTCCAAGACGGAAACGGAAAATGCGAAGTCTAAGGCGGACGCGGCATTGAGTGCGATGAATTCACTGAATGATCAGGTGACGGATGCAATCAGCAAGGAATCCGAATCCATTTCAGACGATTATCCGCTGGAATTGGATTCCCGGCTGCTTTCGCTCGAGAAGGCAAAGTCCGAGATGAATAAGAAAACTCCAAATACGCTCGGTGCTGTGGATTTATTCTTGAATGAACGCCTTTCCCGCGAAGAGCTCACCATTTCCCGTATTCTCGAACGTCGCAATTCCCAATTGGGGAGCAGAACGGATGTACCTGTGTACCGTCTCCGTTTTGGTACGGTTTATCTCTCGGAATGTGCAACGGATGATTCTCTTTCGCAGATGCTTTTCCGCACGGGAACTTTGCATGGCAAAGTCTTTGCTTGGAACGACGAACTTCCGCAAGAAATGAAAAAGGGCGTGTGCTCTAGCATAGATGCGGCTAAAGCGGGGGCTGCCACCGCTTTTCTTCCGTTCGATTTGTTGCAGAATAAGTCGGTGCAAAGTTCGGGTTCGTTTGAGGATGGTTCGACTTGGAAGGAAGCTTTTGTCAAATGGTTTAAAAGCGGAGGCATTGTCATGTACCCGCTTGCTTTGGTCGCTTTCTTTGCTTTGTTAATTTGTTTGGAACGTCTGATTACGCTTTTGTGGCTAGGCCGCACGGGCAAAAAATTTCTCACTCGATTCTATGAGTTTCTTGGAAAACAAAAATATGAAGAGGCCGAAACTCTTTGCTTGGAAAAGAATACTTGCATTTCCCGGGTCCTCTATAATATTGTGCGGAACTTTCCGAATGGCCGCGATGCCTCGGAGCGCGCTTTCCAGGAATCGCTTCTCCGCGAACAGCCCAAACTCGAAAAGCGGATGGGACTTCTTTCTGCGTTGGGTTCCATTGCTCCTTTGTTAGGACTTCTCGGAACGGTCACGGGTATTATCACGCTCTTTACAGTTATTACTCAAGTAGGGACGAATGACGCCCGCATTTTAGCGGGCGGTATTTCCGAAGCTCTCGTGACGACAGAAGCTGGACTTATCATTGCTATTCCGGTGATGGTGATCCATGGATTCCTCAGCGAAAAACTGGAAAAGACCATTAACGAAATTTATCTTCAAAGTCGGGCAGCTCTCAACCGGCTGTTTCCGAAAGAGAAGAACTAATTGGCGCTCCGATTAATTTTGCTTTCTTTATTTTAGGCATGGAATAAACTTTCGCAGCTGGCACCTTGTACAGTCTGTTTTCTTCAGGACAGAACGCGCTCAGAAATTTTCCATAGACGCAGCCCGAATCAAGTCCGCGGAAACCGGGAACATCGACCAGTCCTTTTACGGCCCAATGTCCGAATATCACGAGCTTAGGCCATTTCACGTATTCAAACCAAGCAGTATCTTTTCTAGAGTTCAAATTTTCTCCTTTTCCGTCCCATGTGCGGATAGAAAGGAGAATATTCGGATCCATATCTTCTACGCAAGTTTTCCCGGGTTCAAGTCCTGCGTGAACTAGGAGCGCTTGAGGAGTGTCTCTCCAAAGCGGCCAATCTTTTACAACGTTTGCTATCCATTCGGGTTCGCCGATGGTTTTGGCCATCTCTTTTTCCTTTTCTGTCCAAAGTTCGGATGGTGTCGCGACGAGCTTTAAAAGGCGTGCTTCGTGATTCCCTTTTACGCACAAGAAACCGTTGTCAACGATGGTTTGAATCACCCTGATGGAATCAGGGCCTTTATTGATGAGGTCGCCTGTGAAATAGACTGTGTCGCTGCCTTTGACGAAGCCGAATATGTCGAGCATCTTTTCCATTTCGTCGTAGCAACCGTGCACGTCGCCGATGAATAGCGTCCGGTTCATTTTTTGCAGGCCTCGCGGAGTTTCTTCTCTTCTGCAGGAGTAAGTTCTCTAAAGTCTCCGGCAGCGAGGTCGCCAAGTGTTATTCCTGCGTAGGTGATGCGCTTCAAATCGCGGATTTCGTAACCCACCGCTTCGAGCATCCGGCGAATTTCTCGGTTCTTCCCTTCGGAAAGTACCATTTCTACAAAGCCGTCTTCAAAGTAAATGGCTTCCGCGTGCCCGGTCTCTCCATCGCCCAAATCAATTCCTTTGGTGATTTTTGTAGCATCGGAACGGGTGAGCTGTCGGGTTGTCCACACCAAGTAGCTTCTCGGAATTTCAAACTTGGGATGCGTGAGTTTATATAAAAGGTCTCCGTCGTCCGTAAAGAGCAAAAGCCCGCGGCTCTGCAAATCAAGTCGTCCAATGTATTTGAGCGAATGGTAACCCGGCGGGAGGTAATCGTAAACAGTGCAGCGGCCTTGCGGGTCTTTCACGGAGCAGACGCATCCGGGCGGTTTGTGGAAAAGCAGGACTTTTGTCCGCTTGGGCGGGTATACGGGTTTTCCGTCTACGCAAATTTCATCATTCTCGTCGACTTCCATTCCTGGATTTTCGAGGATCTGTCCATTTACCGAGATTCGTTTTTCTTTAATGAATTCATCGGATGCGCGACGGCTGGCAACTCCGCACAGAGAGAGGTATTTGTTGATCCGCATTTTCATTCTTCACTCTCTTCTTTTTGCTTTTCGGCGTCTTTCTTCTTTTGAAGCCAAGGTGGAAGTCGCTTGGGCTTTTCCGCTTTTGGTTTTTCAGGCTTTGGTGGGTACAGGAGACCAAATCTCAGCCCAGCCGTGCTCACACGGAAACTTTCAATGTGCAAACGTTCCAGTAGACTGCGGAACCAGAAGAGTCCGCAAATGATCACGTCGCTACGCCCATTTTCGAGTCCGGGCATCGCTTCGCGGAGTTCCTTTGACTGGTTTGAAATGCGCGTTATTGTTTTTTCAAGCGCATCCATATTCATTTCAAGGCCTTCGATTGCGTTGAAATCAAAAATAGGTGTATTCAAAAATACCATTGCGAGAGCCGTTCCTGTTCCGCCTACGAGGTAGAGCGGTTTATGGGCAAAGGGGCGGAGTGGATTTCCCTTTAGTGTTTCCTTTTCCCATTTTTTATATTCGGGTCCCGGGATTGCGCCCATTTTCTTGAACAGATAAAGAGCTCCGACAGGGATGGATATTCCATCATCTCCGTCAGAAATTTCTGTAGAGCCTCCGCCGATGTCGAGCGTTACGATTCCTTCTCCGTGCCATTCTTCGACGGCGCGGTAAGTGAGTTTGGCTTCTTCTTCGCCTGTGATAATTTTTGGCACTACCCAGAGAGCTTTTTTTACGGCTTCAATGACTTTTTCTGGATTTTTTGCCTTGCGCATGGCTTCTGTCATAGCGCATGACTTGATTTCTGCACCGAGGGCATGTACGGTCATTCTGAAATTGGAAAGAATTTTAGAGAGTTCTTCAATGCGGGCATCCGTGATGTTGCCCATATCGTAAATATCTTCTCCTAAACGGCAGACCTCTACTTTTTGAATTCTGGGCTTGAGGACCGTCTTGCCTTTCGCATCGGTTTCAAATTCGGCGATAAGAAGAATCGTTGAATGGCTTCCAATATCGATGGAAGCGGAAAGCTGTTTGGGATCAGGCATCGGTTTTTAAGAATCCTTCTTTGATTTTTGCGGCGATCGCGGATGGGTTCACGAAGAATTGCTTGGCGAGCGCGATGGCTTCTTCTACCGTGGACTCTGGATATTTTGTCATCCAGCTAGTGACAATTTTTGAAGTCATCGAACCGAGTTCTTGACCGTTCTTGAGCTCCAAAGCCATTTTAAGGGCAAGGTAGAGCCCGAGTTCAAAAGGGCGGGGCTTTTCCTTTTTGGAAAGCATTTCTTCTACGCGGGAAGCCTTTTCTTCGAGGCCGAGTTTTTCCATTTCTTTGAGGTCGTTTTCAGAAATCATATCATAAAACTAGAAAAAAGGAAATAGTGGCTTGAATGTATATTTCTTTTATTTCCTTCAAAAAAGGTTTGCTGTTTCGGGGAATTTCTAAAAATCGTTCAGTGAAATTAAAAATGGGATTTGGGTTTATTTTTTCCAACTGATGGGCATCTCTAAAGATTCATTTTCTATGGCGAGAAACCGGTTCCCTCTAGGGAACGTCAGGATTCGAAGAGCCGGACTCTAGGCCGGCCCCGCAGGGGTGAGGATGGAACAACGTGACACCGCAACAACGAGAAACCGGTTCCCTCTAGGGA
>JALNVO010000022.1 GCA_023231365.1 Fibrobacteraceae bacterium
ACAACAGCAACAACAATAAGAACGAAAACAAGTATATATAAAGTAAAAAAAGGAATTCACGTATGTTAAGTCGCGTTGCCGAACGTGTTTATTGGATAGGGCGCTATGTGGAACGTGCAGAAAACACGGCGCGTTGCATAGATGTGAATTTGCAGCTCCAGCTAGATCTGCCAAGCGGTGAATCCTCGTGGGAAGCCCTTTTGCAGGCAATGGGATCTAGTGAGAGTTTTTTAAAAAAGTATGGACGCGCCACTAAAGAAAACGTACTGAACTATCTTTCGCTTGATCCCGAAAATCCGAATAGTATTTTTTCTTGCATATCCCAAGCGAGAGAAAACGCGAGATGCGTAAGAGAAACCTGCTCATCAGAAATGTGGACCGTACTCAACCGCTATTATCTTCTGTTCAAAGATGCCGCCGTTTCAAAAACCATTATTGAAAAAACACACGATTTTTTCGTATCCGTCAAGGAACTGAGTCAACTCTTTACAGGAGTCGCCCTCGGCACAATGAGCCACGGAGAAGCTTGGCAATTCTTGAAACTCGGGCGGATGGTAGAACGAGCCGACCAAACTTCACGGATCCTCGACGTGAAATACTTTCTACTTCTGCCGAGCCCAGCCCTTGTGGGTATGGCTCTTGATTCCGTGCAATGGACTGCTCTTCTCAAAAGTGTGAGTGCCTTTGAAATGTTCCGCAAGCGCTACTCGCTAGTAACACCGAAAAACGTATCTGAATTTCTAATCTTTGATGAAGAATTTCCGCGGTCTATACGCGTCGCCGTTGCCGGAGAAGAGGCGAGCCTGCGCCGGATTGTAAAAGGAACGTCAAACGGATCAGACTGCGAAAGCATACGCGCCGTAGGCAAGCTCCGCGCCGATCTTGAATTTTCCACCATCGATGAATATATACAGAACGGACTGCATGAAACGCTCGATAAAATTCAGCGGAAAATGAGCGTCATTCATGGAGCAATAACACAAGAGTTTTTTTCATAGGAACTCCTACACCAGGAGGGGAGAGGAGGGGAGACACAAAAAAAGTGCCACTCACAAAAAAG
Source organism: Fibrobacteraceae bacterium (assembly GCA_023231365.1). Taxonomy (GTDB): domain Bacteria; phylum Fibrobacterota; class Fibrobacteria; order Fibrobacterales; family Fibrobacteraceae; genus Hallerella. The sequence continues at coordinate 1,061 of JALNVO010000022.1, forward strand.
CCCGTCTCGCAAGAGGCGGGCTTTTCTTGATTTGAATGATTTTCACCTATTTGCCACGCGATTTTTCCCGCTCTGCTTTGCATCATAAAGAGCTTTATCCACACGGATGAACATCGATTCAGCCGTATCTGCTGGGATCGCCGAAGTAACCCCAACACTTATGGTCACCTGTGGTACAGGAGACAAATTCAAATTTTCAATGCGTTTTCGTATGCGTTCCGCAAGTACATTCGCTCCAGATACAGGCGTATTACTTAAAATACATACAAATTCTTCTCCGCCCCAACGTCCAAATACATCTTCCGTGCGTATTGTCAGAGAGACATCTTCGGAAAGTTTTTTAAGAACGAAATCTCCAACATCGTGTCCATAATTATCATTCACTTGTTTGAAAAAATCAATGTCAAACATTAGAACGGACAAGTCACAACTTTTGCGGCGTTTTTTTAATTCATATCGAAGAATTTCATCTAAACGGCGACGATTATATATTCCCGTCAAAGGATCATGTTGGGCAAGGAACTCCATCTTTTCCATGGACTCGCGCAATTCCTGCGAAGTAACCTCTAAAAATGTAACTAAGCGATTAGAAAGCGGTACATGAGAGGGCGGAGATTCAAATTCCCTATCAATAAAAGGAGCAACAGGAGAATTGTCCTTTGAGCTCCCTTCTCGGAACCCCACCGCAACAAGCGAACTATTGAGGACACCTCCGCCTTCGCTTGTCTGTAATATTTCGCCATAACCATAACTCCAGCACAAATTTTCATACGCGTGACGGTAGTATGCAAATTCCCGTTCCGCTTTTTCGTTGCCCATAAACACGCGGCGATTCATACAGGCAAACAACAAAAGGCCTTGCGGGCGAAAAACAGCCATCGCATTGGCAGATGCAAGCGTTTGCTTCAAAAGATATTCCGGTTTTGAATAAGAAAGACTGACATGCATATCCTTCTTGAATTCCACCGAAAATTGCAATCGGCCATCTTTCGTGTAATGAATGGGTACTTTGGCTATTTTACGATTTTTGCTTTGAGCAAGAAGAGGGAAAGAACATACGTTTTCATAAAAAAATTCATCCGGTTCTACATTCAAATACTGCTTGTACAACTGCAAAGCAAGCAAATTATCGAATTTTCCGACAAAGCCTTTGTTATCCAATTCCGTTACTTTAAATTCATGCCCAAGCGGAATCCAGCCTAAATTATAATCGATCTTGAGCTCCAATGATTTTCCGCAAAAAGAGACGACGACGATTCCACATTCATAGATGATTCCATCTACAAAAATCTTGGATTGGTCCTGCACTAGCTTTGCCGTTCCCGCCTGAGCCCCGAACACAGGAATTTCATCGTGGTTCCTGCGAATCTCTTCAATGAACGGAGCCGGGCAAAGTTGTACACAAGAAGAGATACAAAGCAGCCCTTTCACATCTTTTTGAGCATCCAATTCTTTCCGGAACATCCGTCCGAGCTCTACTTGATTTTTATTTTGACAATCACAGCCCTTGATCCAAATTTCACTTTCAAAGAACAAAAGAACAGAGATCACCGTATTTTTTTGGGCATCCGTCTTTGCATTCAACGGGCCGAGCGTCGTCATACCGACTAGATGGGCTTCGGGGAGAAAATTCTTGCATTGTTCTAAAATTTGTTGAATGTGGGAGGTTTCACAAATCGGTTCAAAAATCAGCAATAACTTGCTTTTTGCATTCCGGTAATCTGATTCAGTCGCAATATTTTTAAGTAATTGAGTTAAAGGCCGTTTTTCAGTCACTTCATAAGTCTGTTGTAGCATAGCAAAAACATACCATATTTTTTACAAAGCGATATTCTAAAATTCCAATTTGATATAGCTCCACAGATCGAATACTCTCAAATCGCCGTCACCTCCACGCCCACATGTACCCGATGCGGACCTCCACCGATAATTACCCCCTTGAGTGGGCTCACATCGCCAAAATCGCGTCCCCAAGCAAGAATTATATGTTCATCTGAAACAAGCAAATCATTTGTGGGATCCACATCCACCCAACCAAAGGGGGGAATATAAACGCTCACCCAAGCGTGAGTCGCATCCGCACCGATTTTTTTGATCTTCCCCGGAGCAGGATACGTCAGCAAATATCCGCTCACATAACGGCTCGGAATTCCAAATGATCGAAGTCCCGAAACCATCAGATGCGCAAAATCCTGACACACGCCTCGGCGTTCCCTCAGCACTTCTGCGACTGTTGTCCCGACACGAGTTGTACAAGGAGCATAACGAAACTCGTGGAAAATGCGGTGTACCAAATCCATTACCGCCTCATAAAGCGGTCTCCCTGGGGTAAAGCTCAATTCCACATAATGTTTAACCGACAAATCAAACACCGCCAGCGGAGAGAAGAAGCGATAGGGCAAGGCTTCGAAGTCTTCTGGCGTTTCTGGATTTTCCATCCGCTTAGCAACATCTTCCCAAATGGGGCCGGGCCCCTGCATTCTTTCAACTGGACTTACAACTACCTCGCCCTCAGCAATTACCGAAAAATGCACATGGTTTTGTTCAATACTAAAAGAAAGCACCCGATTGCCAAACATATCCAAGTGTTCTTCTTTTACTGAAGATGTGGGGCAAACGGTTATGTTATGCGAAAGCCATTTCTGCCGCAAAGTTTCCCGCGGAAGCAGATGTGCTAAATGATGACTGAGAAGCACAGGCTCCGTATAATCATAAAGTGTTTCATGCCGAATTTTATATTCTGCCATATCATCAAACCTCTGTAGCCATTGCCGCAGTATGATTTGCAGGCGCATGACCCAGATATTCTTGGCTCAAGATATCCGAGAAACGGGCAAGAGAAGAACTCCACTCTCCAAGATTTTTTAAAGAAAGCTTGTTTATATCGCATAACTTAACGTCCGTAGAAATTCGCAAAAGGATTCTAGCCCCTTCTGAAAGGATTTCGTTCAATTCCGCATTGGGCAAATGTTCCCACTCACGGCGCATCATATCCAATTGAAAAAGTACACTCCGAGGATTAGTTTCATCGCACAAAAACAAATCTAAAACAGGAAAAAGCTGCATCCGGTCGCCATAACGGCGCAAATAAGTCATCGTCGCATCGCCAATTTCCAGGAGTTCCCGATCTAATGCAACATTCGCATCTTCCGAATTCATCGGATTCTGGAGTACGCTTGCAAGCAGATCTAGCGTAAGCCCGGCTCGTTCAATACAGCGCCCGATTTCCAAAAACCGCCAGCCATGCCCGCGAGTAAAATTATCAGATACAATGCCGCCAAAAGCAGTGCCTCCGCTCACCAGAGATTCCAATATGGGCAAAAGAGCAGAAGACCCGGCAAGGCTATCGCTTACAGTCTTGCTATATGCATTGAGCATTTTCCAAGTATCTTCCGTAAGACGGTCGCGCAGCTGTGTTGAGAGCCTCGAAATTTGTTCAAGGATTACACCTAAACCACCTTCCTGTTCAGACTTTATGGTCAAGCACCAAAGCGTACCTTCAGCATCAAACGGAAGCCCAGTCTCGTGATCCTTCCTTAAATGCTTTAAAATAGGAGCAACTTCAGGCACTTCCAAAGCGTTCTGTTCCAAGATTCGCACCGCCAACGCCCGAATTTCACGCGCCGTAAACTCAGCGCGTTCCATATAACGCCCGAGCCAAAAAAGATTGTCCGCAGCATGGCTAGGCAAATCCCCGCCCGCACGCGAAATCGAGATCTGTTCATCTTTCGGTGCAAGCAAGCTGAACGTGGTCACCGGCCCTTTAGACAGCACCCACACGTCTTTTTCGCCCGCATAGACTACGCCATCCTTTGTATAAGAGAATTTGGCAAAACCTCCGGGCATTACGTCATAACCGCCATCGACAAGTGCCGCTGCATACAAACGCGCTGTCGTTTCCGCAGGGAAGAATCCATCTTCGTTAAACGCAGGGACTGTTGAATGCGGAATAAATTTTTCCGCCATCCATAGCGACGGATCCCTTTGCACTTCGCGGAGAAGAGATAGTTTTCCCGCACTCGTAAGCGAAAGAAAATTCTTTTCTTCTGCACAAGGTTTCCCTAAAAATCGGCGGAACAGGTATTTTTCAGAATCCGCAAAAACTTCTTCCTGTGCTTTTGAATCCTTTAACCATATACCCGGAGGAGATGGCAACAATAGTGATTCACCCAGAAGAACTTCGCAGAGTTCATTTAAAAAGCAACGGAAGCCATTCACTTCCAAAGCACCGGAGCCGAGCGCATTCGCCACTGAAACGGAGCCTGAATGTACAGAGGCAACTAGGCCCGAAGTTCCCTCGCCGCCTTCCGTGCGGAGTTCCAAAGGATCACACAAGGAGTCTTCCAATCGTCGGAAAAGGATCTCCACCGGCTTTAATCCAGCAAGCGTTTTTAAATATAAATGCTGACCGCGAAGAGTCAAGTCTTCCGTCTCTACGAGAGGGAAACCTAAATAACGGGCGAGCTGCGCATCTTCAGCACGGCGGGAACCTGCGCCCGGAGAAATGAATACAACCCGGGGATTTTCCGTTTGCACAGGTGAAATCGAGCGCAAAGTTTCCCGCAAATTTTTAAAAAACAACGCGACGCGATCTGAGCGGATCTCGCGGAAAATTTCCGAAAAGGAACGCACCATCGCCAAGCGATTTTCCAGAGAAGACCCGAGCCCCGGCGGAACCTGCACATAATCCGTTTCCGCATAAAAATTTCCTTTAGGGCCTCGAAATACATCGCTAGCGAACAAATGAATCCAAAGATTTTTCGGCGGTTTATAACCCCACAGAGCACGCAAAAAAAACGGATTTGCATATATGAGTTCTGGAGGAATCACTTTTTCCTTGAGTATTTTCTGCTCGCCATACAAGTCCGCAAGAATGGCATTGAAAAGCCTCGAGCGTTGCGAAAGTCCTGAGGAAATCGTTTTCCATTCTTCCGCATCGTAGATCAACGGAATCACATCCAGCGAAATGGCGGACTCCTTGGAAGTGCGGTAATTTTCGGCAAACTCCTTCAAAAATTTATCTGCGCGCATTGCCCGGTTCAAAAAATCAGAATCGCCCATCGCATCTATATGCTTGCCAAATGCAACAAAGCAGCGGCGAAATTCACCATTTGGCGTGAGGGCTTCATCAAAACGATCCGCCTTTGCAGAATAAGCATTTAAAAGTGTATTTTTCACACTCTTTTTATAGCAAAAAGCGTGCCCTCAAAAAGAGCCCCTAAAATCATTTTTCCAATAACATTCAGCAAAAGACCACAGACAAAAATGTAAAACAGTGCACCAAGAGGAGACGGAAAGGTTGCAAAGCAACAAAAAGCCAAAACCGGATGAATCCTTTAGTTTTTCGAAAAATTACATTTCCGTATTAAAATTTTCTGTTCCATCTTCCGACTAAATGGGCGCAGGGAAAATATTGAAAACCGATGTCTGCGCCACCAAAAGTCAATTTCACCGTATGCATTGAGTATCATACGGTACGATACATATGCATCCTTAGTCCATGCAAAGGCATCTTCACATTATGCCCGGCATACATTTCTCCAGTGCCTTTAAACGTAACGGATTTTTGAGGAATTTCAGTAGCATTTCCCGTTAAATTCGGTGGTGGAAACGTTTGAAACGTACCCTTGTCTACAGACATTTTTCGCTCTACAGAACATGCAGATAAAAACAAACAAGCGGCAATCAAACAAAAATATTTTATCATATAATCAAATATTCCCCATAAATTCCGCGCTAAAGAAAACTTTTCCGATATTCCAACGGCGTTTGCGCATATCGCAATTTAAACATTTTGTTAAAATGGCTCGGATTATCAATGCACACGGAACTTGCGACTTCAGCGACCTGCAAATCGGATTCCTTAAGAAGCCTAGCAGCCTCTTTTAGGCGCAATTCATTTACATAGGCGCTAAAAGTCATCCCCGACTCTTGCTTCAAGATTTCCGATAATTTATTGCGATCGACGCCGATGCCTTTACATGCCGATTCCAAAGAAAGTTCCGCATCCCCATAATGGCTTTGCAGATAGCCCATAACATTATGTGTAATCTTTACGGAATGGGACTCTACTGCTATCTGATTGTAAGAATCCAAAGCATGTTCCTTTTTAATGGATTGTTCCATTTTTTCCCGCGAATAAAAAATCCATTCTGACATCAAAATCCAAAGAAGCATCGCAATCATCAATGCAATCAAGCAAAAATTAGGAACACGCGCCCTACCGACGAGATGAATATCTTTAATTTCTAATTTATCTGTAACATTGCGCTCTACTCCACTGGAAAAATCCAGCTTCATTACCCGATCTAAAAATTTTGATTGATCCGGCGTTTGAATTGCATTCTTAGAAAACCACCATTCAGGGATGGTAAAGTCATTCAAAGCAAGGCATATTTCTTGAAAAGCGCGAGCCGTCGGCAACGGTTGGAAAAGAAAACGGGACGAAAGAGGACTATTTAATTTAGTGAAAGAAGGATCAAATGTCAGGATCTTAAAATGAATTTGATTTATCCGTTCTGTCCGAAGTGTCACACAAATTGAGTCATAAGAAGAAAAATCAATCAATTCCGCATTCAATTTCTTTGCATCCGTTACAAAATTCATTCCAACACCTGCATACGGATAATCAATCGCCGGTTTAACAAAAAAATCACAAGAAAGAATCGAATCGGCAAAAGACCAAGAAGCAGTTGAAACGCCTCCATCGGAAGCATCTCCATAAGCATAAAAATCGACCGCTCTATTTACAGGGAAAATCCGTTCTGTTTTTTCATAAAAAACAAAATAAAAAATAGTCCAAAGGGCTACCGATAAGGCAAAGCATATAAACGGAAGTTTTCTATTCACAGAAATGAAAAATACATTTTCTTACAAATAAAACATGCCGCAGAAGCGATTAAAAGCCCCCACGGCAGGCGGTTTCTACTTTATTTCACTTGCAAGAATAAATACAAGCGCTGCTTGCCAATTGATGCATATTTCATTCACAGAATAAGCGGGCAATAAATCAACATAAGAGAAGCCGGGTTCTGTACGCGGATATTTTACACCATAGCGCACTTTATTTATATCATCTTCGCGATTCACATTAATGCCGCCGACAAGCAAACCGGGCACAGGATCGTCAATGGTGTCCCCCGCACTCAAACGGTGATGTGGATGTTTTGGGGAACTCCAAGCAGATCCCGTTACAAAGCTCACATTTACTGGATTGCGTCCATAGATATAATCCAGAGTTTCATCGACGGCATTTTTCAGTGCCTCATCTTTTTTCCAAGAATTCACAAAGGCAGCGGTCATCGCTATACTCGCAAACGAACCGTTGGATCCCCAATAAAAGCTCTCCTGCGTTACGCGATACGGGTTCCCTTCCAGATTTTTTAATATTTCAACTGTGACCTTTTCCAGTTTTTCCCGCGCCATTTTTTTGAGACCCATGTCCCTATTTTGAAGAGCGAGGGCGAACCAGCCGAAATTTTGTGTTACGGGCCAATCTGTACCAAGCGTTGCGCGCTCATTTTCAGCATCAAGCTGGAGCTGCTTTAGCAAGGAAGGATCTCCTGTTTCACGGAATAGCATAGCCCGCGCCCAGAAGAATTCGTCATCAAAATTCGTATCATCATAAAGTCCAGTACCACCGCCTTCTGACGGATAGGCAACGGAAGGATTTTGAATGGCCCATTCATAAGCACGTTTTGCCGAAACAAGACACCGCTCCGCAAATTTCGGATCGACTTTCTGATAAACAAGATGCGCCTGCGCGAGAGCCGCCGCAAAATTCAATGAGGATGCCGTCGATTTTTCAATCACAAAACGTTCAAATTTTGTCCGTGACGGGCTTTCCGTATAAGCATCCCAATGTGTCGCACCTACTTTGAAAAATACGCCCCCATCGGAATCCTGCATTTTCAAGAACCATTCGAGTTCAAAGCGGATTTCATCCAAAAGTCCGGAAGCCTTTATTTTATCAGCAAATAATTCCTGAGTGAACATCAACGATGCTAGGGCAAAGCCGCCGTTTACGATATATTTTCCATAATCGCCTGCATCATACCAGCCCCCATGAGCATTCCACGTTCCTTGGCGGTTCATTCCAGGAAAAAATCTCAGATGATCGTCCAACAAAGCAGCAGGCCGGGCCCATTTTCCGGCAACCTTTGGATCTAATGCGACTCCGCTCCGCTGATAATAAAAGCCCTTGAGCGTCGCATCAAACTGACTCCTAGTCCAGGAATCGTTTATTTGAAACGCTTTTGTCTGTAGCGAATCGCTGATCCAAAGCGAATATGTTCCCGGTTTTGTAAAATTGGAAAAATCACCGAATTTTACTGATTCACCGGTCATCGCCCAAAAGCCATTATCGACAAGAACACCTCCAAAGACCTTTTTCCCATTGGAATCCAGTAGGAGGAATTGGGTCGCTTCACTATTTGTCACTAAAATTTTTTTCACCGCATTTGATGCATAACCGATGTGATTATAATGAATTGCAGCAGGCACAGTCTTTGTCTGATTTTTCTCTTCCAGGACTTTTAAAGAATCCGGTAGTTCGATAAGAGAAATCTGATCCAGATACAACTTCAGCATTCCGCTATCGGCAACGGGAATTTCAGAGTTCATCCCGCGATCCACCGTGAAACGGACTCCTTTCAGATGCTTCCAGTCAAAAGAGGCAAGCACATTGGAATGAGCTATAGGATTCCACCAACAGCCCATCTCGGAAAAATCACGAAGAGGCACCGTTACCTGAGTCCAAGCAGTTCCAATGGTTGCATAGCGCAAAACAGGGAGCCGGACTTCAGTTGATTTATATTCTCCATCAGACTCATCATCAATGAGCGCTACATAAAAAGCAGAAGGCGATGTATTACTTTTTACCCAGAAATTCAAAGCAAACTGTTCTCTTGCAGAAGCGTCAAAATAGGAACCCAGCAAAAACGCGCCGCCGCTATAATCATTATTGGAGAGGGAAAGCGATAAAATCGAAACCCCTTTACGAGAATTATTTGCATAAATATCCGCCATACTGATTCCCCCATAAGTATAATGAGTCCCGCCATTCGGAATTTTCCCATTGAAGAAATCAAGTACGGTAGATTCTTTAATTTTTATAGCATTCCTTCCCTTGGGTACCGCTTGCGCAACCGTTTTTCCTTGTCTGATTTGCAAATTTTTAATTTGTACGACAACAGCGGATTCCCTGCCGATGACGGGATCTGAACAGAATCTGATGCCGATCACATTTTTCCAATTCATCAAGCCGTCTTGCCCGGCTTTCTTCTCGAAATTCCAAGATTCTCCTAAATTGCTGAAAAGAGACAGTGGTATCTGAACTTTTTGCCAAGTGGTATCTAATGAAATGAAGCGATTCACAGGCAAAAGGGAATGAAACAGAATGCCACCTTCTTCGGTTTCCAAAGCAACGTAGAAAGGTTCCGTCCGCATTTGCGGAAGCTTTAGCTCCATTTGAAGCGCCCAACTTCCTCTGTCTGAATAATTTTCCGACTTTCCACTTGGAAAAGGCAAGAAGAAGCCAGAATAAGCATTTACATCTCCGGAATAAGTGAGAACGCCATTTTTCAGCACAGCAGACGTCGCGCCACCATAGCTAAAAGCATTCGCAGGTATTCTGTTTTCTAAAATGTCCTTCGCTTCCAAAGGAAAAACGAGCAACAAACAAAGAATGATATAGCGGAACATAGAAGCCTCCTATTGTTGTTTATCCTAAAGCTACCTCCGCTAAAAAAATTTCTTTCACACAAAAAGGCTTAAAAAAATGCAAAAAGCGCACTTTTGCAAAAAAGACAACTGTTCGTGCAAAAAGAAGAAGCCTCTGAATCTTTGTAAAGCTTTATCTTTAAAAAACATCAATGTATTTTTTGATACCTGCGTTTGCACTTCCGAGAAAATTCTTCCTTGTATCCGTTCAAAATGTAGATTTGGAGTTCAGAAAATCGAGTTGCAAGTTACTAACTTCGTCATTACTTATGCGAAAATTCGGAACTTTGCTCCACACCTTGTCACCCTCGCGAAGGCGGGGAACCATAGGACGGCCCTTATAGGCATGGGCTTGGTTGGATGCCCGCCTTCGCGGGCATGACGTAGAACGAGTTGGTTCAAAACAAAGTATGTCGTAATATCAGTGACGATGTTAGTAAATTTCCATCAGGCGAAATAAAACAGGAAAAAGAGGCTGAAAATGAATTTTGAAAAGAAAGTGATCATCATCAGCGGAGCGAGTTCCGGTATAGGATTCGGCTGTGCGAAAGAACTTCTAGATGCCGGAGCTTTTGTATTCGGAATCGATTTGAACGAATCGGTCTGTGAACACACCAATTACAAGCATATCATAGCCGATGTAAGAGATGAAAAGAATATTATAAATGCCATAGACCTCATAGACGGCGTTCACAAAAAAATTGACGGCCTAGTAAATTGCGCGGGGATCAACTCATGCAAGAAGCCGTTCTATGATATGGAGAAGGATGAGTGGGACAAAGTGCTATCCATAAACCTGACCGGCACTTTTCTGCTGTCGAAGTATGCAAGCAAAAAGATGATCGGGCAAAAAAGCGGGAAAATTGTCAACATAAGCTGCATCAGGACAAAAATATTCAAAAAAAATATGGCCGAATATTCAGCATCCAAGGGCGGAATTGTCGCGCTCACATCGTCCATGGCAATGGATCTTGCCCCATACAATATTCAGGTAAATTCGGTTGCCCCCGGATTGACTTATACGAGTGAGATAAAACGAATTTTTGAGAAACATCCCGAACTTGAAACCGAATACACGAATCTGATGCCTCAGCACCGACTGGCCCAGCCTGAAGATATTGCAAAGCCTATCCTATTTTTACTATCGGATAATTCTGATTATATAACCGGGCAGACGATATTTGTGGATGGCGGAATTTCCATAGCGAAATAGGCCCGGCAGTCGGAATGTAGATTAAAATTTGCAGGAGCCTTTTCGTTCGGGAATATGCGCTAAAAGGAACTCGGGAATCTCTGCCAAAAGCTGAAATTAATTATATATAACATATATTTTATCAGACTAAAATTTTACATAGGAGCCGGAATATGGAAATTACAAAAAAAATTCATTTGCTGAAAATCGATTTTTCAGTACAGATAACGCCGGAAATATCATTGCCGCGATTCGTCAATGTGCTTATCCTTTTTGGAAATTCTATAACGGTTATCGACAGCGGAGTCAAGAACTCTTATCCATTCATTTATGACTATATCCAAAAACAGGGCAGAAAAATCAGTGAGATCAAAACATTGATCCTGTCGCACGCCCATCCCGACCATATTGGTTCTGCAAGTAAAATCAAAAAAGATACAGGCTGCAAAATCATCGGCCACCTGAATGAAAAAAGTTGGATTGAAAATATTGATGAGCAATATAAGATGAGGCCGGTACCTGGTTTTTATGGCTTGGTGGATGAATCTGTAAAGCTAGATACCGTTTTGACCGGTGGCGAAAGTTTAACTTTCGATGATGATATCCATGCAAAAATAATCAATACACCAGGGCATTCAAAAGGTTCTTTTAGTATTCTCTTCAAAGACGATTCTGTTTTATTCACAGCCGATTCACTTCCTGTGGAAAACGACATCCCGACCTACGACAATTTCAAGGAGCTAAAAAAGACCATCCAGAATATTAAATCAATCCCCGATTACAAGACGCTGCTATCCTCATGGATGAGCCCCCTAGAAGATAAGGCTAACATTGTATCGTTTATAGAAAAGGGAGATCAATACTTAGACAGACTTGATTCTTGTGTCAAAAAACATTATTCCGATAAAGAAGAGAAGCCCTTGGACAATTGTGCAAAGGTCATCCATGAATTGGGTCTCCCGGTGACATTCGTTACTCCATTGGTAGATCGCGCTTTTAAAACCCATGTATGACAAATTCACGTTTTATAACGGTAGAGACGTCGGCACCCGTCTCTTGACAGCAATATACCCCCGTATATATATTTCAACCGGAGGATCCAATGGAAAAAACCACAGAGGAACTGATCAACGAAAGACTCGTTGAAATTCGAGAGCTAAACAACCAAGAGAACGAATTAATTAATAATCGTTTTACATGGATGGGTGTTATCGAAGGCTTATTAATTACAGCTTATGTGACAGTGCTCAACAAATTTTTTGATGCGGAAATCCAATATGGCTCTTATCTATGGGTACTTTTGGTATTGAGTTCTTTAGGAATTCTCATCTCCATAAGCTTTAATCAGGTGTTTAGTACGGCGAGGAGTTCTTTAAAAAAATTAAAAGATCGTTTTTTTGAATTGATGGATTCTTTGGATAAAACCAATGATCTGAAAGTTCCAATGTCCATAGCCTTTTTTTGCGATTGCAAGGACAAAAAATCTATCTGTGAAAACAGGAACCAGAAAGAATCGAAACTGGACCCCTGGTTCCTAGTACCAAAAATATTTATCGGTACATGGAGCCTGTTCTTCCTATTAGCAGGCGTACTTACTTTAATGCATTATCATTTGTTCTGTATAATACAAAGCCCTTTCTGTAAGATCATATACATAAAATAAACCGGCTCCGTTCTTTATCATTCAAGAATCCGGCTTGCCCACTACGTCTTCAAGGGGAGCTTTCTGCAATTGAACTAGAACAAAAATTTCACAGAGATGAATTTTTACAATTCTATTTCTCTCTGCAGCAGGCGCATACGCCATACAATGTAAGCTCGTGCGATTCCACTTCAAAACCGGGAAGCACAAACTGATTCAAGTTAGAAGACATCGGGCACTTGGTCAAATCAAAAATTTTGCGACATTTAGTACAGAAAAAGTGGTAGTAATCATATCAAAGTTTGGCAATGGGGAAAACGAAAGCAAATAAATTATTATTGATAATGATTTATTGACATCATTTAGTTTTTGTATTATATTTACGGCCATGCAAAGAAGAAAATCCATTCTATATTGCGCCCTCCTATACATTGAATTCAACCTTATCCTATTCATCTTTTTGTCCTATAAGCATTCCGAAGCATCTGTTATGACAAAAAACGGCGAAGTATACTCAATAGACGTCTTTCAAACTTCTTCAAGAGCACCTCCGAAAACTATGCAATAAAATTTTCATCAACTCAATTCGACCTTTTCCATTTTCACCTTTTTTACTCGCTTCGACAGAAGCGATTGAGGATTCTATGTCAAAAAAATTCCTTTTTATCTGCGCATTCGCAGCGATAATCCCATTTGCCGCTTGCAACGACAATTCAACAAGTTCTAGCCAAGAAGCCCATTTTGAAGCGGACGGATGGGCTCTCTACAATACATCGTGGGAAGTTGCATACAAAGTCTGGAGAGGATCATCCGATGATACACTCCGAGTCAATGCAGGTTGCCTCAGCGAACATCTGAACATCAAATTTCTTGACTCAGACAGTTCTATCGTAAACCCACCAGAAGACAGCGATCATTCTTTAAGCTGGACTGTAGCGGACACTACCATTTTCAACATTTATCAGGAAGAAGCTGGCTGGGGATTCCATCTAAAAGGAATAAAAGAAGGAACAACCTCATTAATTTTGAAAGTTCTTCACGTTGACCATTCCGACGTTATTACACCAGAAATTCCAATCATTGTTGAAGAAAAATTAGACCCAGAGGATTGCCCATTCCAAGACGATGATGAAAACTAACCTACCTTTTTTCTTAAGCCTCCTTTTCATAGGAGGCTTCTTTCCTTCTTTCGGTGACGAAAAAAACGTAGTGGATTTAGGAGAAGGCGTTATTGCCGCGGAACCTAATGAAAAGTCCCAAAGTAGTATTTTAAAAGAAGACGAAGTACTCAATGGCGAAAAGCTAAACAGACAATTTTCAAATACGCTAGCCGAGACTCTCAGAAACGAACCTGGAATAGCCATTAGATCTATGGGACCCGCTCCAGCACGTCCCATATTAAAAGGGCTCAGCGGAGATCATATTTCCATCCGAGAAGACGGCGCCCCAGAAGGCGATTTAAGCGCAACCTCTCCAGATCATGCAGTCGCTACAGAATCCCTCACTCTTCAAGACGTTTCCGTCATTGAAGGTCCCAATATATTACTTTATTCATATTCCGCAGCAGGAGGGATCATTCAAATCAACAGGAACGACATCCCTTTTAATGAAGATTCCCTACATGGAACAATTAAAGAATCCGCAGAAAGTGGACAACCGGGAACCGCAAGTTCCTTGAGCTTGATCATTCCAATTAGAAAAGCGAGTGTAAAAGGAGAAATTGCCGCAAGAAAAGCAGGAAATATGCATACGCCTTCTGGAACACTTAAAAACACAGGACTTGAAAACGAAAGCGGCGCCATCGGAGTAAGCCTCCCCATCAAAGACTGGAAAATTGGAACGTCCTTCCGATCTTTTACATCCGATTACGGAATTCCGGGAGGATTCATCGGGGGACATCCAAAAGGAGTAGACATATCTCTTTCAAAATACGACGCGACCCTAAAGGCCCTTGGCCCCTTTATGGGAACAAAAAAAGATTCCCTAGAACTCACTTTGCGAATCAACCGTTATCATCATTACGAATACGAATCCAACAACTCCATCGGAGCGGAATTTGCCGTAAACGAAGAAAATTTTAGAGCCGAAATCAAACGCCCAAAAATGTTTGGACTTTTTGATGTCTCATACGGAACGGATCTTGATCTCAGGTCAATTGAAATGGGCGGCTATGTATTCACACCTCCGACTTCAGCTTATTCTGGAGCATTTTTTGGTACGGGATCTTTCAAACCAAGCAATAAAACGGAAATTACAATTGCAGCCCGAGGAGGAGGAGCCTTTTTTTATCCAGAATCAAGCGTAGTTGCCAAAGCAACTGAAATTCACAACAGAAAATATCTACTCGGATCCTTTGCCGCTGAACTTTTAAAAAGAGTCGGAAACGGCAAATTCATTTCAATTGAATTCTATAGGACATCCCGAGCACCGACAATTGAAGAATTATATAATCAAGGACCGCATCTCGCAGCCTATACTTACGAAATAGGCAACAAAAATTTAAAAGCCGAAGAAGGCTATGGAAGTGAAGTTCATTTCAAAGGCTATTTTGAAAACTGGAAAATACGCAGCGGAATTCATTTAACCTGGTTCAAAAATTATCTTACACCGCGAGCCTCGGGAGACACGAACTGGTCTCAACTTCTCCCTATTTATAAGGTTCAAGGAGGCAAAGCTATTATGACTGGAGGAGAAATTTCTGCAGAACGCGATCCAGAACGCGGAATTTACTTTATATCAACAGCAAACTATGTGAGAGGCTGGTATTACGATGAAAACTGGGGTGACATGCCTCAAATTCCTCCATTCCGCTTACATTCTGAACTAGCATTCAAAGGCGCTAAATTTCGCGCAGGCGGAGAAGCCACTTGGAATGCAGAACAAAATCATGTGGATAAATATGAAGAAAGTACGCAAGCTTCACTCATCTTAGGGCTATTATTCGAAAAAACTTGGAATATGAAATTTTCAAACTATAGATTAATTTGCCGCATTGATAATTTGCTTAACGCAAAAGCTTACAATCACCTTTCACGGCTCAAATCCATTATGCCAGAAAAAGGAAGAAGTTTTAGTGCACAATTCGAAATCAATTTGTAAAAAAGCTTATTTTTTTCCGTGGCAATTCGCACAAAGGCCGTAAAGAGTAAGCTCGTGAGCATCCACCTTGAATCCAGGCAAAACGAACTTATTTAAATCACTTGCCATTGGACACTTGGTCAAATCAAACGTCTTATTGCATTTAGTGCAAAAGAAATGATGATGATGAAGCGCAGTATCCGAACGTTCATACCGGACATCTTCAACCGCATTTGGAATATTTACCTTTTTAATTTCACCAGAATCTACAAGTCCACCAACCACCCGATAGACGGTAGCAAGTCCTATTCCCTTTACATCCTTACTGGCCAGAGCATATATTTCTGAAATGCCAAGAGGGCCTATCGCTTCCTGAAATATTTTCTGAATACAGGTTTTCTGTTTGGTATTGCGCACTTGAGGTTTCATATCAATATTGACTCCTGAATTCTTCATCATTCGAACTATAGAAAATATAAGGACTAGGCACATTGCCATTAACAACGGAAACGGAGTCTATTTTAAGTAAAATTTCCCTAATGAAAAAAATATTAGCATATTTGTCCCAAGCTACATTTTTTGATTCTTCCTTCTTATGCACAAGCGAGCCCCAAATTTGCAGCCAAGCATTTTCAGAATATGGAGATTTCAAATTATCAGGTATTCGCACAGCAATTCCAACAGCATCCGCAACGCAACAAGTAACAATAACACGGACTAGGGCGACTTCTCCCTTTTCTACTAAAGAAGGATCGCGAAGGACAAAGCCCATCATTTTCACCTTCCAGGAATAATTCCATTTTTTTTCACGAACTTGCAGACTCAGCCATGGTAAGTTTGTTTCTATTATTTTTGATCCTTTTTCATGCACAGAAACTTTTTTAACCGAAATAGAGCTTTCTTCTAAAGAAGAGGAAGATCTCCGTTCAGAAGACGACTCTCTTACCAAATCAGTCTCTGCCAACTTCTCAAAAGATTCCTTTGAAAAATACTCTACCACTGTATGTCCATTCGCTTTATACGAAAAAGCATCAAAAAGCATAATGATCATAACTAGCCACAAAACAAACACACTATAAGAAAAAGAAGAATGTTCTGAATTTGAGGTTTTCCATATAAAAAATTTTTGCGCAATCAACAGAACGGCGGTAATAATCACAGCGACATGAAACTTAGGATGAATATAATTCGATAATTTCCCCATCAACGACAACAATAAGAGTTCAACACCAAAAACGAACCAAGTCTCAGATAAACCATTTTTCATGCCAATACCTGAAATAAAAAGGAAAAGCAAAGTAACAGCAGCGGCATAAAAACAAATAAAGCAACATTCACTTTTCTGGAAAAAGTGGAGGCATACAAAATAGAGAGTTTAATATCCAATACCGGACCCACTGTCAAAAAAGCCAGATGCGAAGCCACAGGCATCATCACAAATGCTGCAGAAACAAAAGCATCCGCTTCAGAGCATATCGAAAATAAAAAAGCGAGCAAAGCCATCATCGGGACTGCAACCACAGGATTATCCCGCAAAAAAATCCAGACGCAACCCGGCGCAAGGACACGAATAGAGGCCGAAAGAAAGCTCCCTAAAGTCATCAAGGCAAAAAGATTCGCTAATTCACTAATCAAAGGATGCCAAAAACTTTCGCACTCTCCGCAATGACAATGTTCATGGAAATGCGCATTAGCCCGAAACAAGTTTTCTTGAGGAATTTTCCGGAACACAAAAAAAGAAAGAAGTAAGGCAGAAACAAGAACAAAGGCAATTCTCAAAAAAGGAATTTCATGATTTTCAGGATAAGCACTCCAAGTAGAAAGGACCGAAACCGGATTCACTACTGGCCCAGCCAACATATAAGTAAAAGCCATCGGAGCCGGGGCCCCTTTTAAAAGCAATCCTCGGACAATAAAAACGGAACCACATTCACAAGTCGGAAGAACAAGCCCCAAACCGGCCCCCCAAAAGCTCGCAAGCAGCGGATTTTTTGGTATAATTTTCATTAGGGCGTCTTGAGGAAGCCCTTTTTCTAAGATTACAGCAATCAAGGCACCTAAACTTAAAAACGGCAATGT
>JALNVO010000023.1 GCA_023231365.1 Fibrobacteraceae bacterium
ACACAAAAGAAGCTCCATGAGCCGCCCCAAGTTCAGCATCCTTTGCCAAACGACGCGGATACTTGTCCAAATCCTCCGTCTTTCCAAACTGAATTGGATTGACGAATACGCTAACAACCGTCACGTCGTTTTCCCTAGCTGACGCGTCGATGAGGCTCGCATGCCCCTCGTGGAGCGCGCCCATCGTCGGCACGAGGCCAATACTCTTCCCCGCCATCTTGAACGGGAGGAGTTCAGCTCTAAGTTCGGAAATCGTCTTGACTATTTTCATGTATCAGCCACCTTCGGGAACTATGTACGTCGTCTGGGTTGGTGAAGAGGCGATCGCTTTCAACACCAAATCCAGATGTTTTTGATTGTGAACAAAATCAATGTTGTCCATATTAATGATCAAAACAGGACAATCGGTATAATGCCAAAGATGATTGTTATAGCGCTCCAGCAAATCGCGGAGGTAATTACCTTCTATTGAGGCTTCCATCTCACGCCCCCGGCCCTTGATCCGGTCAAGCAAAGTCTGGACATCCGCTTGCAAATAGACGATCAGATCGGGTTTCGGGAGTTCTTTTGAAAGGGTTGCCGAAACAGTATCGTACATCGCATATTCGCTCTCGGAAAGATTCTGCAAAGCAAAGATGCGGTCCTTGTCAAAAGTATAATCGCTGATGACCAGATGACGAAACAGATCATTCTGGACAAAAGCATCCTCAAATTGACGGATGCGGGATAAAAGAAAGAACAGCTGAGCCTGAAAAGCATAAGCTTCCGGATTCTCATAAAATTTGGGAAGAAATGGATTCTCGGCGAATTGTTCCTCCACAAGATTCGCGCCCAAACGTTTTGCAAGCTCTCTAGCAAGCGAAGTCTTCCCCACACCGATAACCCCGTCTATCGCCAAGAAACGGATGCGTTCATCGAGTTTCATCGTAGGTGCATCACCGATGAGGGATTCATTCATCGCTTACCTCCATTTTGGGGAAGTCTAAAAAAGCTCCAGAAGCCTTGAGCTTCAAAAGCATGCTCTTTGTAGTGTGCCCAGTCAAAGGATCCACCCACTCTGGATCGATCTCTACAAGCGGGACTAAAACGAAACCCCTAGAGGCGGCCTCTGGATGCGGTAATGTAGGACGGCCTTTGCAAATAGTTTCTCCATAATAGAGGAGATCCATATCTATTTCGCGTTTTTCCCAATGCCCGCGAGGCTTACGGCCTAAAAAAAGTTCTGTTCCCTTCAAATAATTGAGCAGCGAGGGATAACCTTTTCCATACCAAAAGGTGACCACCTGATTGAAATAGGGATCCTCCCCTTCCGGGCCTACCGGGGGTGTTTCATAAATAGAGCTTTCCTTCCACCCGCCAAGAGATATGCACTTAAGCATCTCTATAGCCTCGGATAAATGCTGTCCGCGGGGAGGGATATTGCTGCCAAGAGCGACAAAAGTACGTTCTAAGGATTCCACGCCCCCAATATAGATTTTAGGAAAAAGGTTAAAGCCAAAAAAAAAATAATTATCTATATTAGGCTCCCGGAATGGAGCAGAACGCTCCTTCATTTACCTTATTCCTACTCATTAAAAGAGCACCTCCAGAAAATTCTTGTGATTTTCCTCAAATCCTTTTTCTGGAAGAGTTCGCAGGAGTTCCTGTGGCAAGACCGAGAAAAAATCCCGATTCGACACAAATCAAATTGATTTCAGATTCCATCCCATCCGACGCGCAAGTTCCAGACCTTTCAGGCCTGGGAGATCTAGCCGCCCCCATCACCTTCCCTGAAGACCAGATAAACTCCAATTCGGCCTCCGCACCCGCACCACACCGGAGTCGCGGACGCCCTCGCAAGTACCAAAAAGATCCTGCATCCGATAGTTCCGCAAGCGAACAAGAAACTAGCGAAAATTCAGGGAACGCATACGAAAAAAGAAACGAACAAGCCGGATCCCAGACGGAGCAAGAAAACGTACCAGAAAATCGGCAGGAATATCCGTCTCAATCTGAAGATTCCGAAGAGGAACACGTCCCCGTTTCCGAACTTTCTGTAGAACCTCCCATCACAGCAACACCCGGCACAAGCGAACTCTCTCCAGAAATTTCTGAAAATGGCGTAGATATGAGCGCCGCAGAAAACAATCCCGCATTTGCTGCAGACGCTCCCATGCCTGAAGCTCCTGTCGGAGGATACAACGGCGGCGGAGAACGGCGCTTTAACAACAACAATAACAACCGATTCGACAAATACAACAATAACAACAACAACAACAGTAATAACCGGTTCGACAAATACAACAATAACAACCGGCACAACAATAATAAGTTCGGACGAAACAATAACCGCCATAGCAACAACCGTTTTCTTCCTCAAGACGATATTCCGGACGACCAGCTCCAAGCGCCCCCGGCAGATCCAGAGAAAATCGCCATAGCGATGCAAAAATGGCGAGAACTCCGCAATGCTCCGATGTTCGATTTGCAACAAAAAGCTACCGAGCTCAATATTCCCGACATAAAACGCCTACGCAAGCAAGCCCTCATCTACCGGATTCTAGGAGCTTCAGGCGGAGAAGGCACGCCCATTTATACAGAAGGCGTCCTCGAAATCATGAAAGAAGGCTACGGATTTCTCCGCAATCCTGATTTGAACTACCTTGCAGGCCCCGACGATATCTATATCAGTCCGAATCAAATCCGCCGTTTTGAGCTCAAATCCGGAGACTCCATTTCTGGACTCGTGCGACAACCGCGCGACAACGAACGCTATTTCGGCCTCGCCCGCATAGACACGATCAATTATGAAGCCCCGGAAAGGGCAAAACGCCGCGTCGGTTTCGAATACCTCACCCCAATTCACCCATTCCAGAAATTCAACCTGGAATGGAAAAAGGACGAATATTCCACCCGCATCATGGATCTTTTCACACCAATCGGAAAAGGTCAGCGCGGAATTCTCCTCGCACCTCCACGTACAGGTAAAACGGTCCTTTTGCAAAACGTAGCGAACGCAATCGCCCAAAATCACCCGGAAGTCAAGCTTTTCGTGCTCTTGATTGACGAACGCCCGGAAGAAGTGACCGATATGAGACGCCACGTAAAAGGCGAAGTCATCGCATCGACTTTCGATGAACCGCCGGAGCATCACACGCAGGTCGCAGACATTATGCTCGAAAAGGCAAAGCGCCTTGTCGAATATGGCAACGACGTGGTAATCCTTCTTGATTCCATTACAAGATTTGCCCGTGCGAACAACGTTGTCATACCCCATTCCGGAAAGATTCTCTCCGGTGGTGTGGACGCCCTTGCCATGCAACGCCCCAAACGCTTCTTTGGCGCAGCCCGAAAAATTGAAAACGGCGGATCCCTTACCATTATCGGCACGGCCCTTATTGAAACAGGCAGCCGCATGGATGAAGTTATCTTCGAAGAATTCAAGGGCACGGGTAACATGGAACTCGTTCTCGACCGCCGCATCGCCGAAAAGCGGATTTGGCCCGCTATTGATATTTTCAAATCCGGTACGCGCAAAGAAGAACTACTCCTTTCAGAAGATACTCTTCGCCGCGTCTGGATTTTGCGCCGGTTCCTCCAAGAGCAGACCTCCGTGGAAATTATGGAATTCATGCGGGATAAGCTCTCGAAGACCAAGGACAATAATGAATTTTTAGCCTCAATGAATGGCTAGGAGTAAAATGATGGAACAGAAAATCGCTTTTGCTGGTGCAGGAAATATGGGCGGAGCCATTCTCCGCGGGCTTTTGAGCACCGGCAAGGACCCAAAAGATATTCTTTTCTTTGAACCATTTGACAAAGCAGCCAAGGCTCTCGAAGATCTCGGAGCCGTGCGCTATACGGATTTCGGCAAAATGGCAAATGACGCTCACGTCGTTTTCCTTTGCGTAAAGCCTCAAGTGTTCAAGGCCGTCGCTTCAGAATGGAGCGCTAGCGCGAAAAGCAAAGTCAAGTCCCAGCCGGTTATTATTTCCATTATGGCTGGCGTCGCAAGAAAGAAAATTCTCGAAATTCTCGACTTTGAACACGGCGACGTTGTCCGCGTCATGCCGAACCTTCCTTTAACTGTCGGCAAGGGCGCCATCGCCATTGCACAAGACGGAATTTCTCAAGAATCTGCAAAACTCGCAGAAGCGCTTCTTTCCACTGTCGGCGCAACCGTAAAAGTGAGCGAGAACTTGATTGATGCTGTGACCGGACTTTCCGGAAGCGCACCAGCTTACGTTTTCGAATTCATTGAAGGACTCGTCCGTGGAGGCGTCAAAATGGGACTCTCCCGCCACGTCGCGATGGAACTCACGCTCGCGACAATTGAAGGCAGCATAGAACTCCTCAAAAAATCGGGCAAGGACACTGGCGAACTCGCCGCAATGGTTTCATCCCCAGCAGGTACAACAATCGCCGGTGTACAAGTATTGGAAGACGCAGGATTCCGCGGGATCTTGATGCACACGGTAGAAACGGCCACTAAGCGTTCCCAGGAACTTGGAAAATAGAAGATTTCAAGACCTTCCTTTATGGACAAGACGCGAATACTCTTCCTTTCCGAAGAAAACGAGACACTCTCCTTTATGCAGGATGTGCTCGCAAGCGTCGATGAATATGAAGCCGAGGTCTGTTCCAATAGAGATGAAGCGGTGGAACAATTCCGCCGCTTTATGCCAGCAATTACAGTTATTCATATCGATTCACAAGGAACCGTCCCGAGTTCCTTTTTGAATTCTATCTCTAAAGAATTCCCAGCGGCAAGATTTCTCGGATTCAGCGAAAATCCAGAAAAGCTTCTCCCAGAATGGAAAAATTTATTCGACCAAATTTCTACACCTGAAGATTTGCGTTTGCATTTTATGGCTTATATGCGGAATCTCCGCGCACTTTACCGTTTGCGAAGTGAAATTCAAAGCAGCCTCTCAAAAATAATCGGGCACGGGAATGCCATAAAAAAGCTCTACCGTACGATAGAGAAAGCAATTCCCGGCAATGGATCCGTCCTTATCCAAGGAGAATCTGGAGTAGGCAAAGAACTTGTCGCCAAGGCCATCGCTTGCGTACAACCTAAATTCGTAATCGTCAATTGCAGCGCCATCCCAGAAAATCTATTTGAAAGCGAACTTTTCGGGCACATCCGCGGAGCCTTTACGGGAGCGATCACGGACCGGATCGGGCTCTTTGAGGAAGCCTCCGGCGGCACTCTTTTCTTAGATGAAATCGGCGACATTCCGCTTGCAATGCAATCAAAACTACTCCGAAGCCTGCAAGAAGGAGAAATCCGCCCTGTAGGCTCCAATCGAACAAAGAAAGTTTCCGTACGAATTATCGCGGCAACGAACAGGGATCTCAAAAAGGAAATCGAAATCGGCAATTTTAGAAAAGATCTGTATTTCCGCTTAGACGTTATTCCCATTCACATTCCCCCACTCCGCAACCGCAAAGAAGACATTCCAGAGCTCGTCCAGCATTTCATCAAAATGTACGCAATGAGTGATACTCAGCCAGAAATTTCTGACGAAACAACAGAAAAGCTCAAAGAATATGATTGGCCGGGCAACATCCGCGAGCTCGAAAACGCCATCCATCGCGCCATTTCTTTTATGGACGACAATACAATCACAATCAAGGATATATTTCCAGAAGACCCACCCTCTTTTAATCCACAGATTCGGAACAATAATTGGGCTACTATGGATTACGAATCATTCCGGGAATTTCAAAAAAGAGAAGAACGGGATTTCATCACCGAAAAAATTCTTGAGAATGGCGGGTCCATCAAGCGCACCGCAGAAAGTTTCGGCATTTTAAGAACAGCCTTGCACAATAAAGCAGCCCGCATAGGACTAGATCTTCACACTCTGCGCAAGAAAAAAAATCAATAGCGTTCTATTTTATAGCCGCGTTTGGCAAGCAAACGGACGACATTATCGCCTTCGCCAAGCAAATGCGCAGCACCAATTACTACAAAAATTTTATTCCCGGCTAAAGCTAAGGAATCTATCGAATTTGCCATACGGCTATTTCGTTTAGTATAGATCGCATCTTCAAAAGGGGCTTCCGAAGAGTCCGATGCAAGCAGCGCCCTCATCGTTTTCAAATTTCCGCACTTCCAAGCCGAACCCATCTCGTGTACAAAAGAATCTGCAGCGACAACTTCATCCAAAGTATTCTTAAGGTATTCTATGCCTAGCGAATCCTCGGACTTTGAAAATATGTGAATTTGTTCCGCTGGGGTTTCCAATGGAAAAATTTTCTTTTTCTCATCAGAAGCCCTTGCTAAAAGTTCTGCATCGATTCCCCATTCGCTCGAAAAACCGCTTCGCTCGACGGCAATCGCAGAGATCTGCATAGCCACCATCCACGGGCGGAATGTGGTAAAAGCCCCCATTGGCACATTCCAAACATTCGCTAAAGAATCCAATAATAGATAAGTTACCTTCGGCACAACATTCTCTAAACTTTTCCCTGAAGGAAGCTTTCCTTCTTTTAACACTAAATCAGCTGTTTCCATATCAGTCGATTCCGCATTCACATCTAATTCGGCAACGACAACATCAGCCCATTCAAAAGCGTTCTCTATCACATCGGGTAAAGGATAGAACGAAGAATCAGCCAAGTGGATACTCCCTAAAAGCCAAATCGGTTGCTGTCCTCTCTTTTCCGCTTTCCAAAAGAAATGCTTTTCTCCACAGGGGTAATCTTTTTCAATTTGCACTCCCGCACAAGAAACGAAAACTAAAAATGCGGCAAGGAGTAAAAATTTAATTTTCATTTGAGTCCCTCATCCAAGAAAGGTATTCCGAACTTTGCAAAACTGCGGGAGTTCCTTCGGCAATATGTCCGCAACCGTCTAAACAAATTAACTCATCCGAAAAGCGGAATGCATAATTGACGTGATGAGTAGAAAGGAGCACTGCCGCATTTTTTTCAACCGCAAACTTTTTTAACAACTTAAAAAGAGAAAGTATATGCGGAACATCCAAAAAAGCAGTCGGTTCGTCCAACAACAGGACTTCTGGAAACGAAGAAAGCGCTCTCGCTAAAAAGACCCTGGAGCGCTCGCCATCGCTTAATGCTCCGGCCTGTCTTGTTGCGAAAGAAGATATGTTCATATAGTCCAAAGCCCAGTCAATAGCAGCTTCATCTTTTTTTGTACGCAAATCAAAAATTCCAGAAAACGGGATCCGCCCCAAAGAGACGAATTCCCGCACAGTCATTCCAAAAGGAATCCGTTCCCAAGTAAAAACCGAGGCTATTTTTTGTGCCCGAGCCCGCATAGGGACATCATTGATCGGCTGTCCACATAAAAGGATTCGTCCAGAAAAAGGCGGAATAAGACCGGCAAAAGATTTTAAAAGCGTACTTTTTCCCGTCCCGTTCGGGCCTATCAAAGCGGTTACATTTCCTTTATTGAGTTTCATATCTAGACGAGCGAAAAGAGCCTCGCCATATCCGGCAGAAAAATTCTCCGCAAAAAGAATTTCAGGCATTCCTACCACCACTTTTCGAACGCAAAAGAACCCAAAAGACGATAGGCGCGCCAAACAAGCTCGTTACCGCAGACAAAGGAACAGAATCAAATAATCCTGAAAGCAAAGCCAACGCAGCACCGACAAAAGCCGTTGCAGGCAATAGAATCCGGTGATTGGAAGTTCTGAAAATTCCAAAAGCAATATGCGGCGAAACAAGTCCCAAAAAGCCGATAGGTCCGCAATAAACTGTAGCCCCGGCAGCAAGAAGGCTCGACCCTGACAGAACGAGCAGGCGGAACATTTTAACATTCACCCCTAGCGATTCGGCAAAGGAATCGCTTACCTGTGCAGCATTCAAATAACGGATGCCCACAACCGACAAAAAAAGTCCTGCTAGAGAAACCGCTCCAAAGAAAGGAACATCCGCAAGCAACAGTCTCGAAAACGAACCAAAGCCCCAAGCCATAAAGCCTCGCAAAGCCTCAGCACTACTCGTATACATCAAAAAAGAAACAACGGCGTCTACGAAATAACCAAGCATCAGGCCAACAATCAAAAGGGAAACTGGATGAGAAATGAATTTAGATGCAAAAAGAATCAAGACTATTACAGCAAAGGCTCCAACCGCAGCACAAGGAACGATGCCAAAAGAGCCCCGTCCTAACCCAGCCAACAAAACTAATGCGACCCCGAGGTTTGCCCCTGAGCTCACCCCAAGAACAAAAGGACCTGCCAAAGGATTCTTAAAGACACTTTGCAAAACAAGGCCGGAAACACCCAAAGAGATGCCTGCAAATAAAGCCGCACAAGCCTTCGGAATGCGGATTTGCCAGACAATCTCATCAACAAATACAGGCGCATTTCCAATCAGAGAATGCCAAACATCTTCCGCATGCAATGCGGAAGAACCGGAAACAAGTGTAAAAGAAAAAAGAAAAAGAACAACAAAAGCCAAAAAGGCAAACCCAAGAAGAGTCCGCCTCATAGCCTACTTTCCGTTATACTTCAAAACCGATTGCGGTTCAGCGGATTTTTCCGCCTCGCGGAAATAATATTCAGGCTCAACATTGTCAAAGCCCTGTAAAGCGTTTAACCAATTGTCGTTCAAATCGCGGAATTCCAATTTGATCAAATGGTATTTGAACTTTTTCCCGTCTACCTTGAAGCGGATATAATCCCAACGGACAACACCGCGTTCCTTAAAGACTTCTCTTGTTATAATCGTAGAATCATTGTCAAACCGGTACTTGGCGCGATAGGAATATTCACCAGTCATCTGATAACGACCGGAATCGGAATAAGTCCGGGTCACACCGGCAATCGTATCATTCATACCAAAGACAAGCTCCGCATCGCGGAAAGCATGACCATGAGGAAGAATCGGTGTCCGCCAGCTTCCGGCAACGGAAGCTTTCATCTTCTTCTGATAAACAGTATCTACTTTCCAATGGTCAAAATTGTTTTTGTCATAATTGGCGCGCGGAATATAATTGCCAGCGGCAATCGCTGCACGCACGCTATCGGCCTTCACCTTGGCCAAGCTGTCCGAATTCACGCCGTTGCTTCCATCGGAAGCCAAAGCCGCCGAAATAGAATCCATCTTCGCCTGAATGGCATTTCCTAAATCGCCAGGACCGCGCGAAGTCGCAACGGAATCCACTGCTGCGGACGACAATATTAAAGAGGAAGAAGAAGTCACAACAGATGCCGACTCAGGCTGATCTCCAAAAGCCAACCCAGATACGCACAAAAAAACAACAAGAGAACTATAAATTCGATTCAAGGGAAAACCTCTCTTGGGGATAAATCTAGTAAAAAGTAAATTTAAACCATGATCGATTATTCTCAAGTTCCAAGTCCTTGCTACGTTCTCGAAGAAAAACGCCTGATCCGCAACCTAGAAACACTCAAAAAAGTCGAAGACAAGGCGGGAGTAAAAATCATTTGCGCCCTGAAAGGGTACAGCATGTGGAGTACATTCCCCCTCATTTCGAAATACCTCGCCGGAGCCACAGCATCAAGCCTCAACGAAGCAAAACTCGCGCGCGAAGAAATGGGAAAGGAAGTCCACGTATTTGCCCCAGTCTACGCAAAAGACGAAATTGATGAAATTCTCCAACTCTCCAACCACATCACGTTCAATAGTTTCAGTCAATGGATGCGGTTTAAGGATAAAACGCTCAAAGCCAAAGTCAGCCCGGGTATTCGCGTAAACCCAGAATCATCTACCATCGACACCGATCTCTACAACCCCTGCGGAAAATATTCTAGGCTCGGCGTCACCCTCAAAGAATTCCGCCCGGATCTTCTGAGCGGGATCGAAGGGCTCCACTTTCACGCGCTCTGTGAACAGAATGCAGACGCACTGGAAGCCGTACTCAAAGCTTTCGAAGAAAAATTCGGCAACTGGATACCCAAAATGAAATGGGTAAACTTCGGCGGCGGGCACCATATCACCCGCAAGGATTACGATGTGGAACGCCTCATTCGCGCTCTCAAGGCCTTTAAAGAACGCTATCCACGAGTCCAGGTAATACTCGAACCCGGGGAAGCCGTAGGCTGGCAGACAGGTGAACTTGTTTCAAGCGTTGAAGATGTTGTGCACAATGAAAAAGACATCGCCATTCTGAACATATCCGTCAGCGCCCACATGCCGGATTGCCTGGAAATGCCCTACCGGCCGGAAATCATCGGTGCAGGCAAACCCGGAGAAAAAGCATTTGAATATCGTTTGGGAGGCGGAACCTGCCTCGCAGGTGACATCGTCGGCGACTACTCATTCGATAAGCCACTCCAAGTCGGAGACCGAATCATATTCTTTGATATGATCCATTATACAATGGTCAAAACGACATTCTTCAACGGAGTACGCCACCCGAGCATCGGTATCTGGACTTTGGACAACAAATTCAAACTTGTACACAAATTTACGTACGAACAATTCAAAGAAAAGTTATGACAAAATTTGTCAAAACAATTGAAATTATTACACACTCCGAAAAAGAAACTTTTGAATGGGCGGAAAATTTCGGGAAAAGTCTCAAAAAAGGTTCCGTCGTGGCACTTTATGGGACTCTCGGTGCAGGTAAGACCGTCATCTGCCGAGGCATTTGCAAAGGGCTAGGCTATTCGGGGCAAGTGAATTCCCCCACCTATACAATCGTCCATGAATATCCAAATGCGGAACTACCCCTCTTCCATTTAGATCTGTACAGACTTCCACCACATGCAGACTTGAACGAAATTGGAGTAGACTATTATATGTCAAGCGAGGGAGTCACACTCATTGAATGGCCAGAGCGGCTGGAAGAAGAAACGGCAAGTATTACTCACCGTTTAAATATTGAAATCATTGAAGAAGATTCAAGGAAAATTTCCGTGGAAACTATTTCGAAAGCAGAGAATCCGTCTTAGTCGCAGTATCTACAGGAACACTCTGTGGGAAAGTCTTTTTCCATTCTTCCCAAATTTCCGCATCGTCCTTCTCCAAAAGGACCGGGCCCGAAAACTTCTGCATCGCCTTGACGGCTGCCACTGTATCATGCGAAACTAAAGCCCTTTTCACAGATTCAAATACATCCTCTTGTGTATTTTGCATATCTTCAATGAACCCCAAACGGAGGACTCTCAAGCTATCAAATGCTGGCGTTGCATAATTGAGATCCCAAGTGCTATCGTAGCAGGCTTTGGCAGAAGGATAGTCTTCCGCATCGAATAAGACGGCACAACGGGTAAACATCTCAGCGCTTTTTTGCTTGGTGTATTGATAATATTTGTATCCGCCGATGATAAGGATGGCGATCACAATCAATACAAGGGCATCTTGCCAGCCAATAAAGTTGGAAACAGTCGTTTTTTTCTTATTCCCGGAGCCTTCTTCCGAATCATCCTCTGGATCATCCAGAGGATTTTTTCCACCCATCATATTCATAAAACTGATCATAGAGACTCCTATTATTTTGCCATTTTTTGAGCCGCAATAGCCTCAAAAACTTTAGCATACAAATAAATTTGCTTGAGAAGGCTAGCAAAGCCGTTCGCCCGAGTTGGCGAAAGTCCGACATTCAAGCCTATTCTCTGAAAGAACGCCGGAGACACAGAAAGAATTTCCGCAGGAGTCCGGTCATTGTAAATCTGGAGAGCGAGCGCACCCAAACCTCTGCTAATGAGGGGATTCGCCGCTCCCACTTCGGTATCCATATGCAAATGGAGAATTCCATTCTTGAACTCAGGAACTAAAAACATCCGGGATGCACAGCCAGAAACCAAAAATTTTTCTCCTTTCAGTTTGGAATCCATACCAGGATGCTCTTTAGCGAGTTTGAGCAGGAATTCCCATTTATCGTCCGGAGAAGTAAACGCGGCAAATGTCGCGCTGATCTCATCTTGAACTTCTTGGATACTTTTCATCAACCATTTCGACCTTAAATAAAGAACGACCGCATCTTCCAGAAGATGCTCGGAGAAGAAGACAACACAGAAAAGAAAATGCGGAAAAGCGAACGCTTTTCAATTGGAATAGAAGCCAATTTGTGCGCAGCCCGGTCAAACTGAGAATCCTTGATGCTCGCAAAACCGTCTTTCGCCCTAGCAAGTCCTAAATGACTCTTCCCTTGAACCTCCATCCAATGGGTCCGGATAGAATCTTCAATATCACGGCGTTCCTCTTCCAACTCGGAAGCGAGCCAATCCACAGCAGATTCACCGGCAATTTTTCCACTTTTCATCGCTTCAATAATACCCGATCGGCTAATCGGATTGACAGTACTCGCCGCATCGCCCGCCTTAAATACGCCTAAAGCAGCTAAAGGCCGGAACGATTGACCGCATGGAATGCCCCCCCCATGCACAGAAAGAATTTTCGCTTCGGGATAGGAATCGGCAATAAATTTCAAAAGAGTTTCACGAGGCGGATAGGTGCGCAAATATTGTCGGGCATTCACCAACCCCACATTGACAGTTTTTCCATCGCGGGGAAACACCCAGCCATATCCACCGGGAAAATATTTATGGCCAAAAAGGAGCTCGATATGATGCACATCATGCGGGATACCTTCTGCTATAGCAAAAATGGCAGGTTCCAAATCAAAATTGCCCGATTCCAAAGTTTCCAAACCCGGCACGCCGCGCGTAATCTTCGACCCCGGTCCAGTCGCATCAATGACAACCTTGGCCTTAAGCCCGCACTCTTCATCCCCGGAACGCAATTTCACATTCCAAAGAGAATCATCGGAGCGGGACAGGTGAATTACCTCTGAAGAAAAATCACATTCCACACCCAAAGAAGCAACCGCATCCGCTATTTCATGGTGAAATTTAGCCCGGTCCAATATATATCCGCACTCTTTTTGCTGAAAACCAACCCGAGTCCCATCAGGAGACGTAAAAAAAACACCATTCAAATGCTGGCGGATCCAGTATTCATTCGGCTTCCAATAACGGGCAAGAATCCTCTGAGACACGGCCTCTGCACAAGACACGGGTTCTTTCCATGGGCTCTTCCGGTCCACAATAGCGACTTTAAAACGGCCTGGAGCCCGTTTTTGAAGAGAAAAAGCAGCATACAAACCTGCAGGACCTGCTCCACAGATCAAAACATCATATTCTTTTGACAAAAACCGCATCATACGGAAAGCAAAATAGCTTTTTATTTAAAACCTTTTATCTTTTTTTTTACGCGAAGGCTTTTTTTAATTATTTTAGGGACATTGATTTTGGATTACTCTTAAAAAGGGATCATGAAATGAACAAGCACCACAAATTGACTGCAAAATTCGGTGTTCTTCTCCTCGCCACGCTGACTTCCAGCGTTTTCTCCCAGGAAACGGATTGGCGCAACAAAGACATCAACATTTCTTTTAGAGACAAGCGCATTGACGGATTCCGCTTTGATAATGCGAAAGCAGTAAAGAACGTGACCGACTTCCAGCGTGCGAACGCAACAGAAAATCCGGTATCCTTTTATGGAGCGGATTTGCAGGAAGTCAAATTCCAGAATTCCGTAATGAACAAGCCGGACTTTAGAGAAGCTAACCTCTCCCACGCGGTCCTCAGCGGTGCTGATATGCGCGAATCCGACTTTAAAGAAGCTATCCTCAAGGAAGCCAACCTCTACCGTGCAACACTTCTTGACAGCCGCTTCCCAAAAGCGGATCTTGAAGGCGCCCGGCTCGATGCTATGAAGGTTTCCGACCAAGCCGATTTCAGCAAAGCAAACCTTACGAACGCATCTGTCGTGGATGTGGATTTGACCCAAGCTGATTTCAGCAAGGCAAATCTCACCAACACAAATTTTTCCCGTTCCTTGATGGGCGGTGCAAACTTGTCCAAGGCGACTATCGTTAAAACAGATTTCACAGGTTGCAATCTCATCAACGCAGACTTCTCCGATGTGGAACTCAAAGACGTCAATTTCACCAAGGCAGGTCTTTCCCGCGTCGACTTCAGCGGCACGGACTTCAACAACGTGAACTTGCAGAGCGCCGACCTTTCCCTTACTACATTCAATGAAGTAGATCTTTCGAGGACCCAATTGCAGAAGGCTTCTTTTGCGCAATCCACAGTCAAGAATATGACTTTCAACGGTCAAGACCTTACAGGCGTCGTCTTCGATAAGGGAACACTTACCAAAAGCTCTCTTGAGAAGGCCATCCTAAATGGCACTTCCTACTTCGATGGCGAAGTAAGCAAGAGCGTATTCCGTTCTGCAGAAATGCAGAAAGCCGTATTTGATGGTTCCTACGTCAAGAAGGACATCTTTGACAATGCCAACCTCACAAAGGCCAACTTCTCCAATTCCACAATTGAATACTCTAGTTTTGACCTTGCAACGCTGACCGGCGCAAACTTCTCCGGAGCGAAGCTCACGAACGTCACATTCCTCAATGCCAATCTTCAGAATTCCAAGTTCGACGCAGACACCAAGATGGAAAATGTGGACTTCTCCGGAGCGGATCTTTCTCATGCCCGCATTGAAAAGTTCACCGCAAAAAAGGTAATCTATGATGCCAAGACCCAGTTCCCGGACGGTTTTGAACCGCGTCAATACGGCTTTACCAAGCTCGGCGAAAAAGCGGCTAGCATTTCTGTAGACAACAGTTCCAAGATTTCTGACGAAGCTATGCCCAAAAAGAAGAAAAAACGCCGCAAGACCACTGAAGAATAAATACAATTCTTAGAATGACAAAAACCGTCACTTTTATAAGTGATGGTTTTTTTATTTTATAAGCATGACAAAGAAGAATGAAACAGAGTTTATATGCTCCAATTGTGGAAATGTAACAGCCAAATGGGCAGGTAAATGTCCCAACTGTGGAGCATGGAGTTCTCTTGTGGAACGCGCCGTCGAAAACAAGGAAGTCCACCGCGGACTTGGCGGAGAAAGGAATTTACAGGGAATCCCGCACAAGCTCTCCGAAATTGAAGCAGAAGGCACAAAGCGGCTTAGCACGGCTAACCCGGAATTTGACAGAACTCTCGGCGGAGGTCTCGCACCGGGTTCACTCGTCCTTATCGGAGGCGACCCGGGCATCGGAAAATCGACACTGGTTCTCCAGACCCTTGCCACTATGTCTACGGCAGGAATCAAAGCACTCTATGTAAGCGGTGAGGAAAGTGCCGTACAAGTCAAGCTCCGGAGCGAACGGCTAGGCGTTTCAGAAAGCGACCTACTTCTCCTCTGCGAAACGAACTTGGAAAGGATCCTTGAAAAAGCAAAAGCGGTCAAACCGGAAATTCTTGTCATCGATTCTATCCAGACCGTGTACAAGACAGATTTGCCCGGCACGCCGGGAAGCGTTTCACAGCTTAGGGAATGTACACTTTCACTCATGATTTTTGCCAAGAACACGGGCTGCATCACACTTCTCATCGGACACGTCACCAAGGACGGACAAATTGCAGGTCCGCGGATCTTGGAACACATGGTCGATACGGTCGCCTATTTTGAAGGAGACCGCAACAACCAATACCGCATCCTGCGGACAATCAAAAACCGCTTCGGCGCCACAGACGAAATCGGCGTTTTTGAGATGACATCCTGCGGGCTCACCTCAGTAAAAAATCCGAGCAAAATATTCCTCGATGAATCAAATGAGAACCTACCGGGCAGCGTCGTTAGCTGCACAATTGAAGGTTCGAGAGCGATCCTATTCGAAACTCAAGCTCTGGTTAACCACACGAATTATGCTGTAGCCCAAAGAGTCGCTGCCGGAATCGACCCAAAACGGCTCACCATATTCTTGGCGCTCCTCGACAAATTCGGAGGTATTCCCATCGGCAATTCGGACGTTTTCGCAAGCATAGCTGGCGGGCTCAAGATAAACGATACAGGCACGGATTTAGCGATTGCACTTGCCATTGTCGGAAACCATTTGGGCATATCACTTCCGCCGCGCACTATCGTCATCGGAGAACTCGGGCTTTCTGGAGAAATCCGCCCGGTCAACCAGACGGATCTCCGGGTCAAAGAAGCAGAACGCCTCGGCTTCGAGCATATCATTTTGCCTATGGCAGCAAAAGTCAACGAAAAAACAAAAATTGACATTAAACGCTTCAAACGTTTGGAAGACGCGATTCAATTTTTGCAAAACGAAGGGATAAAAAGAGAAGTCAAGAGATAGGTAAAAAGGAAAAATTAAGGAAGCGCTCTTTATCAAAAACGGAACATAAATATCAGAAAAGCATACCCCGTCCCAGAGAATCGGGACCGAGTAGTTTTCAACCAATCATCTTTGATTTATGGTCAAATTTTTTACAGACAATAGAAGCGCTTTTTTGGTGCACTCGGACCACACCGCGTGCGGGCTCATGTAAAAGAGAAAAGCCCTCTTCATGAAAGCGTCATTCCGGGCTTGACCCGGAATCTTAACCGTATCATTCAATGCTTTGTTCCGCTTGCTCTTCCTGCATCTTAAGTTTTTGTTCAACAATAGCTGCAAGACCCCGGATCTATCGTCCGGGGTGACGCTGAGAGCCGAGTCTTCGCATAAATGCCGTCATCGGCCATGATTCGTCTCCGACCTGTCCAGCACATTGCGACCCTTGACCCGTAATCGATCGCCCACCTCTTCACGTCATTATGATCGTCAGCGACATTGCAGGTATCTTTAGCGTCATTCAAGATGACCAGCTACACTCAGCCAAGCTTTTTCGTGCAGGCTCGAAACGCTAGGCATCCGTTACGCGTCATTCAAGATGACTAGTTCGGCTCGGTCATACGGCTCTGTGCAAGCACAGCCTGCATGGCACTCGTTACGCGTCATTCCGGGCTTGACCCGGAATCTTAATCGTATCGTTCAATGCTTTGTTCCGCTTGCTCTTCCTGCATCTTAAGTTTTTGTTCAACAATAGCTGCAAGACCCCGGATCTATCGTCCGGGGTGACGCTGAAAGAAACGCCTTCGCTTAAATGCGCTCATTGCCCCGTTGCCACATTGCTGGTCATTGTAGAAGACTAGTTCGGCTCGGCCATAGTTTTGAATGCATACAAAAAGCCCCGGTTTCAACACCGGAGCCTTTATTTCTCTATAAATATTTCCTATTAGAAATGGATTATACGGACTTTGATTACCTTCGGAAGCTTCGAAAGCAGGTCAATGATGGAATTATCTACAGACTTTTCCACATCAATCAAATTATAGCCGATCTTGCCATTGCTCTTGTTGCTGAAACTTGAGATATTGATGCCGGCAGTACCGAACACCTTGGTAATCTCAGCAATCATATTGGGCACGTCTTCGTTGATAACGACAACTCGGCTCTTCACTTCTGCATGCGGATAGCCTTCAAGAGCCGGGAAGTTCACGGAATTGCGAACAACGCCAAATTCAAGGTAATCCTTGAGTTCTTCAGCGGCCATCACTGCACAGTTGTCTTCCGCTTCTTCAGTGCTTGCACCGAGATGCGGAAGGCAGAGGATCTTGTCATTCTGGATGCTCTTCACATCCGGGAAGTCGGTGAGGTACCCCGTGAGCTTGCCGCTTTCGAGCATTGAATACACACAATCCATATTCACGATACCACCGCGGGCAAAGTTCATAATGTAGGAACCCTTGAACAGAGCCAAATTCTTTTCATTGAGGAGATTTTCCGTAACTCCCTTGATGAACGGAACATGCACGGTGAGGAAATCAGCCTTGGCAATCACTTCGTCAATGGTCTTGACTACAGTGACGACATTGGAGAGCTTGTGCATATTGGCAACGCTCGGATACGGCTCGTAAGCGATCACGCTCATATTCTTCCAACGGGCATAGTTCGCAACGAGTACGCCGATCTTTCCAAGACCAATTACGCCTAGAGTCTTGCCGGCGAGTTCCGAGCCGGAAAACTTGCTCTTGCCCTTTTCAACAGTTTTGTCAAGAGCGGGATCCGTCAAGTCCAGAGCTTTGACCCAAGCAGCCGCTTTATCAATGTGGCGAACAGCCATACCGAGCACAGTCGTTACAAGTTCTGCGACAGCATTGGCATTTGCACCCGGGGTGTTGAAAACGCATACGCCCTTTGCGCTAGCCTTGTCAATCGTAATGTTATTCACGCCAGCACCCGCACGGGCAACAGCCAAGAGCCCTCCAAAAGAATCCGTGTCTACCGGAGCACTGCGGACGAGGATCGCATCCGGAGATTCGACAGAGTCGGACACTTGATAATTCTTACCGAAAAGGCCGAGGCCTTTCTCTGAAATCTTGTTGAGAGTCTTGATTTTACACATTGAGAGTCCTTTGTGAAGGTTCATTAAGCATTAAACTTTTTCTTCGATGTATCGACCGCGGGACTTGATGAGTTCCACGAGTTCGTCCAAAGCTTCTCTTTCAGGCACATTTTTCTTGACGCAATTTTTTCCTTCAAAGAGATTAATGAGGCCTCGTCCGCCACCGACGTAACCGAAATCCGCATCGGCCATTTCGCCTACGCCATTCACAATGCAGCCCATTACTGCGATGGAAATGTTCTGCAAATGACCGAGACGAGCCTGAATTTGTCCGAGCACGGTGCGGAT
>JALNVO010000024.1 GCA_023231365.1 Fibrobacteraceae bacterium
ATATAGCAAATGAAGACAAGAATGCGGTTGCCCCACGCATCTTCGCGGTGATCGAGCCACTTGAGAGCGAGGTAAGAAACGAGCATCAGGATAAACATTGCAAAACCATAAACTTCCGCTTCCACAGCGCTGAACCAGAATGTATCGCTGAAGGTAAGAAGGAAGCCGGCAGTCAGAGCCGCAGTAGCAAGAACAATCTTGCGGAATCCGACTGAAACCTTTGAAACAAGCTTATCGCTTTCGAGCACCTTGGCTAAAAAATCCCAGGCAAAGAGAGACGTAATGAACACGGTTGCCGCCGAGCTCACCACAGAAATGTAGTTCAACCGTTTCGCAATTTCGGATACGAACGGAAGGATGATGATCATCACGCGGGAGAGGAGCACAAAGAACGGCGTTCCAGGAGGGTGAGGAATACCGAGCGTATTTGCGCAAGCGACAAATTCACCGCAATCCCAGAAGCTCACCGTCGGCGCCATTGTCATTGCATAGACAACCAGGGCGACCAAGGCGGCAAAGCCGGCCACAATATATTTCAGCAGTTTTTCAGAGATGTTCTTCACTTGTTCTTCTCCTCAGAGCTTTCGCCTGGCGAAAGCATTCCTTTGTTTTTGACAAATAAATCAAGAATACCATTGATAAAGCGATAAGAATCTTCCGTGCTATATTTATTTGCAATCTGCACGGATTCTTCCATTGCCACTTTTACAGGAATATCCTTCTCATACAAAAGTTCCACGAGTGCAATTTGCAAGATAATGCGATCTAATTTAGCAATGCGGCCCAAGTCCCATCCGACAGAGCGTTCCTTGATAATGGAATCCAATTCTTCGCGGTGCTCTTGTACCAAATCAACTAGGGACATTCCATACCGCTTCATTGCCGGAGCAACTTCCATGCTATCAAGCACCCCATCTACACAATCGCCGACTGGGGATTTCGTAATCTCCATTGCATACAAAAGTTGCATCGCAAAAACGCGGGCAGGCCGTTGACTCACTGAACTCATTTGAGATCCTTATAGAGGTTGGCCATTTGCACGGCACCTTCCGCACAGTCAGAGCCTTTGTTCCCGCTCTTGAGTCCGGAACGCGACATAGCCTGTTCTACGTTGTCCGTAGTCAGTATTCCAAAAAGAACGGGAACATCTCCGGCACTAGCAAGAGAAGCGATACCACTCGTCACCGCATTCACCACGCAATCAAAATGCGGGGTCTCGCCGCGGATAACAGCGCCGAGCACGATAACTGCATCGAAAGACTTCATTTGTACAAACCGTTTTGCAACCCCCGGAAGTTCAAAAGCTCCCGGAACGTGAGCCACAGAGATGTCAGAAGCGGCAATTCCAAGAGCTTCCAGTTTGGAAACCGCACCCAAAAGGAGTTCCCTCGTTACCATTTCATTAAAATCGGCAACGGCAATCGCCACTTTCATTCCCTTGCCCGAAAGGCAAGACTTATACGTTTTGACTTCGTTCATCATTCGGGAATTCCTTTTTTAATGTTGAGATCGAGAATGTGCCCCATCTTTTTCTTCTTCGTTTCCAAATAAAAGAGATTCTCAGGAGTCGGCGGGATTTCAATGGGAACGCGTTCGACAATCTTAAGACCATAGCCTTCAATTCCCTTTACCTTAGAAGGATTATTCGTCAAAAGGCGCATTTCGCGCACGCCCAAATCCAGAAGAATTTGTGCACCAATACCGTATTCGCGGAGATCCGGCTTGAACCCGAGGCGACAGTTCGCTTCCACAGTATCCAAGCCTTCTTCTTGGAGTTCATAAGCGCGGAGCTTGTTGCAAAGTCCGATTCCCCGGCCTTCCTGGCCCCGCATATAAAGGAACACCCCGCCGTTCTTTCCAATGAACCGCATGGCGCTTTCGAGCTGAGCCCCGCAATCGCAGCGTTTAGAGCCAAAAATATCACCCGTGAGACATTCGCTGTGTACCCGCACATAGACGGGTTTTGAAAAATCGGGATCACCAGCAACCCAAGCCACATGTTCGCAGCCATCGGTCTTGTTGCGATATCCATACACGTGAAAATCGCCATACTTGGAAGGCACATGCGGAGCCGCAACGCGCTCCACGAATTTTTCCGTACGAAGGCGATAAGCGATGAGATCGCGAATGCTGATAAGCTTGAGGTTGTATTTCTTCGCCACTTCTTCAAGCTGCGGAAGACGCGCCATCGAGCCATCCTCGTTCATAATTTCAATAAGTGCCGCAGCGGGGCTAAGTCCTGCA
Organism: Fibrobacteraceae bacterium; assembly: GCA_023231365.1. GTDB lineage: Bacteria > Fibrobacterota > Fibrobacteria > Fibrobacterales > Fibrobacteraceae > Hallerella. Next base: position 2,245 of record JALNVO010000024.1, read on the forward strand.
AGCTTCGCCAAATCAACGGCAGCTTCCGTGTGGCCTGCACGGCGGAGAACGCCTTCTTCTTGCGCATACAAAGGAGAAACATGGCCTGGACGTCCGAACATCACCGGAGTCGAAGCGGGATCCGAAAGGGCTAAAATCGTCGCAGCGCGGTCATGCGCCGAAACACCCGTCGTGCAACCGTCAATCTTATCCACCATAATGGTGAACGGAGTGCCGAGCGCTGAAGTATTGTCTTCCGTCTGGCGGGTAAGCCCTAGTTCCTTGCAACGGGACTTCGGAAGCGGTGCGCACAAAACGCCGCGCCCTTCCTTGAGCATGAAATTCACCTTTTCGGGCGTAATCTTTTCTGCAGCGATGATAAAATCGCCTTCATTTTCGCGGTCCTCGTCATCGACCACGATCAAGAACTTCCCGTTCTTGAAATCTTCGATTGCTTCCTCTATCGTATTAAGCAAGTTCAGCGTTCCTTAAAAAATTTTCAACATATTTGCCGATCATATCCACTTCGACATTCACCAGCGTCCCCGGCACCCAAGTTCTGAGATTCGTCTTGGCAAGCGTTTCTGGAATGATCGCCACGCGGAGCCCGGTCTCAAACTTTTCCGCCACTGTGAGACTGATACCGTCCAAGGCCACGCTTCCCCGGCGGATGACATAGCGGCGAAGATCCGGAGGAAGTTCCAAATCCACTTCCACCCCGGTTTCCCTAGGAGCCACCGTCAAGACTTTCGCAACAGAATCCACATGACCCATCACAAAATGGCCACCCATAAGACCGTCCGGACGGCATGGAAGTTCCAAATTGACGAGAGTTCCCGGTTTGGCGTTAATAAATGAAGTGTTTACCAGAGTCTGATGCACTAAGCAAAAAGTTGCTTCATCCACAGAGGAAGATTCTACTGTCAAGCAGACGCCGTTATTCGCACAACTGTCTCCCACCTTCGAATTCTTAAAAAATTCTTCCGAGCGGACTTTCATTGTATAAGCATCGCCGCGCTTTTCTATAAAAGCGATTTTTCCTGCGGCTTGAATGATACCAGTAAACATAGTGGCTAAAATTTAGAAAAAAAAGCAATATGAGACAAAGCATCCTTCAGAAGTGCGATAAAGAAAGCTTTTTAAAGTCAAATTGTTTATTTTCGTTTACAATCAAAATCAAGAAAAATTCCCAACCTTCACCGCTCATCCCTACCGCAAATAGGAAAGAGAATCTATACTTCTTACCAACAGGAGAAAAAATGAAACGGATCAACCCGAGAAAAAGTCTAACCCTTTTTGCCTTATTTTTTGCAGCCCTCTGTTTTTTTGCTTGCACAAGCACGACAGAACCCGAAAAAACAGAATCATCTTCTTCTGGATTAGACAGATTCGAGCAAAGTTCCAATATTGAGATCACTACAAAAGCCGACTCAGAATTCGTCTACAATTACCAGGCCTTGTATTTTTTATACTACAATCAGGATTCCGAATTAGAAAATCCTCTTTATTACTTAAGCGACGTTTCGAAAAGTTCCTATGCCCAAAAAGAGTTCGCAGCCACGCGCTATATGTATAGCGAGATGTCCGATCTTTTCACACACTACTACACTCCTGCCTATTACGACTATATCATGTCTCAACTCACCGAATCAGAAAGCGTAACCGACATCGGCATGCTTGTCGATTCAACGCTTAAGGTAAAACTAGTCTATCCAAACGGATCCGCTAAAACCGCGGGAGTACAGAAGGGAGATTCCATCATTTCCGTAAACAACACAGTCATCAGCTCCTACGACAGCTATCAAAATCTCGTCGATCTCAGTACAGCAACGACATTTTCAATCGGTTTTCTCCGCGGAGACTCTTCATTTACAGCAACACTCTATAAAACAAGCCTACTGCTTCCAACAGTCTACCTGGATTCGTTGGAAGGCATTCCCGTCATCACCATTACAGAATTTACAGATTCCACATCCAACCCCAAGGGCACAATGGAAGAATTCCGGGACATCCTTGAAGAAACAAGCGGAGCCTCCTCTACCGTCCTCGATCTTCGCGGGAATCCGGGAGGATCCATCGACCATTGCGTCGGTATGGCCGAGATGCTCCTTTCTAAAGGAGATACCGCCATCATTATGGAATCTACAGACGCAGACACGATCAACATGGTCCAAAAGAAGGTTACAGAAGCAGAGATTGCATCCGAAAACGGAATCGGCTCCGGTCGCTATTACGTCGTCCTTCTTGATACAGGAAGCGCGAGCTGCGCAGAGATGTTTTCCGCCGCCATCACATCCAACTTGGAAGCTCCCGTCGTCGGTATGACCTCCTACGGCAAAGGCATCGGGCAATATTATATAGAAACTTATGCACAAGGCATCGCGGGGATTACATCGCTTCACATCTTTGATAAGGACGGAAAAAGTTACCACACTTACGGAATTCTCCCCGATTTTGAGATTGCAGATCCGGCGTCCGCAATGGAAAAAGCCGTTGAGCTCGCAAAAGAAGGCACCTATAGGCGCACTGCAGGTTACGGAACAACGGTACTTGACAATTGGACAGGAACAAAATGGCAAATGAAGCAAAGCAGCAAAAGCTCTCTCATCCCCTCAGTTCCCCACCACAGCATGTATAGAATCCTTAAGACAAAACCATCTTCTTCCTTTTTGAAATAGAAGAAGAAAACCTTCTATCTGCACGCTGCTGCCCCCTGTTTTATCCATAAATAAATATTTCAGGAGCAGTCTTTGGTGTTATAGGCTACATACAAATAGGCCTCGCCCTTGCGGGCGAGACCTTGGGTTTGGTTTGGGATTTCAATAATTGTTTAGCAAAAGGTATGCCAAAACAGATAAATCATCTCAAACCACTTTTTCCCGGCAAAAAATCAAACTACATCGGAAATTCCGGTTCAGAATATCGGGGGAAACCGCTAGGGCGGAACGCATCTTCCCTATTTTTATAATTGCGATCATCGCGCATCCCTTCCAACCGGCAAAAAAAGCGTCCTCTTGATGGACGCGCTCCTTTTCCCGGTTCGCAAGAATGGACAATCGGGCTTCTTCAGAAATATTCCGGACCCGTTTTTCCATGCTGATCTCCGATTCTTTTCTGTTCTGAAGTTTAACCTTTAAAGAAGAAGAGTCCGAAGCTTGCGCTAACGCAGCCCATAAAGCGACCAAAACGATAGGGGTTATTATCCTCACGCCCATATATTGAGCAAATTCTATGCCCGCGTTATAAACTTAGAACCGGAGGGAAACTCCCAATCTGACTTCATTCAAAATATAAGCATGAGAAGTCAATTCCGGGTGATTCTCAGGGAGATTAAAATATCGCTGAAAATGCGAACCAACGCTGAGATAAACGCCAAAGACATCCCCACGTACATCAGCGCGCAAACGGACCGACCCCTGTAAAAATTGTCGGCGATAATATTCTGTAACCCATAGAGCATCGCCTTCTCCAAAATCTTCAAAGTAACGCCAACTATCCCTATACAAAGAATAGGGAAAAAATAACCCCCCCAAAAAATCAAGAGAAAACATATCGGAGAAGTGCCATCCCATTTGGAAACGAGCCTCCGGTCCCAATTTTACGTTCCGCCCCAAATAATACCGCGGCCAAAGAGTGTCCGCTACAGGTGCCGCAGCCGAGTCCCTATGTGGTACATCTCCAAAGCCTTCACCGCCAGTGGAATCGGGCCTCACTATCTCCGAAAAATAAGCAGGAACGGAAGTATCGCCATCAAACCGCGCTCCAAGAGAAATATTCGTCCAAAAACCTCTAGTTGGCCGGTATTCCCAATACAGTCCGCTTTTTAAACGGACGCGCTTATTTTCGTTAACATATCCAAACCAAGACACCCCTGCCCGATAATCTTTTGCATAATAAAAGTCCCGCTCTCCAGAAATAGCGGCAGAAAGAACAACGCCATCCTTCTCGGAAATAAGAGCGTCCAAATTTCCTACAATGAGAAAACGCTCTCCTTGGACAGTATATTCCACACTTGGTGTAAATGCCCAGCGACTCGTATCAAAAACAGTCTCCTTTTCCCTAAAAAAGATATCGGAGGCAAAAGAAACCAATAAATATCTAGCGATTCCGCTTGTTCCGTGAAAACCGAGATCTGCCCCAAAAAAAAGGTACGTTTCTCCCGATTTTTCATTTGCCCCTGACGAATCACCATATTCATTATACTGAATTCCCACACCTTCCGCCCGGATTAAAAAATCCACGGACATCGGAGAGATCGAATCCTTGATTTGCAGAGCATCATAATAGGAATTCAATATTTTCCTTATTTCCGCATTATAATTTCCCTTATAGGAATAAGCCTCTTCGAGCAAGGCTATAGTGGAAGGAACATCACCGGCACTTTCCGCATCCAGCGCCTTTTCAAATAAAGAATCCTGTATGTCCGCAAAAAGCGGGCACACAAAAAATAAACAAAATAGAAGAGCACCCGCCCGCATCAACTAAAAATTGGGGTCGCCATACTCAGAAGGAGGAGGCGCTTGCATCTCCCGTCCCGGATCAAACCGCCTATCGTCTTGGCGCTGCCAATCGCGTTCGGGGTTGCGAGGAGATGATTGATTGAACGAGGAATTTTCGTCATTGCGGAATCTCTGGTTCCGATCTTTTAAAATTTCCTCGCGAACAGAAGCCTTCTCTTGAGAGGAACTTTGGCGCAAACGCGCAAGGATTTCTTCACGGGCTTCCCTACGTTCCGCTATTTTCCGTTCCCAAGAGGAATTTTCGACATTCGAAGAAGCGCCACCCGGGCCGACCGGCTCTTCAACAGGACTTGAGACCTGTGATTCGGGTATAGCAGGAAGAGGCGCAGCGGCTCCGAGCGCAGCGGCTAGCAAAACGGCAGATGTAAAGATCGTCTTGTTCATACCGATTTACCTTGCAAAAACTATGCCACAATACCTAACCCGAAAAGGTCTATCTTAAAAGTAATTAAAAAGAATCCTACTTTTTATTCATAGCTAGAAAAATCAGTTCTTCGCATCGGTTTTATTAAGATACCCCTTTCTATAAGGGTCTCTTTTCATCTCTAAGCGTCGCATAATATCGCGGAGAACCTTGCGATCAATTCCGAGAATAGTCGCTGCTAGCGTTAAATTACCCGTTGCATCGCGAAGCGCAGCGTCAATGACAAATCGATCCGAAATTTCACGAGATTCCTTGAGCGTCCTCGGAGAAATTTTAGCCTGTTCCTGAAGTTTATCAAGCCCCAAATCCTTAGGCTGGACAATTCCGCGATCTGCTTGAATGAGGGCTTTCTGAATCCGATTTTCTAGTTCGCGGACGTTGCCAGGCCAAGAATAACCGAGAATAGCCTTTTCCGCAGCACGTGAAAGGCAGAACTTACCCCTACCATACTCTGCACCATAGCGCTTCAAGAAATCCTCAGCAAGAAGAATCGAATCCTGAGCGCGTTCGCGAAGCGGCGGAATCGAAATCGGCATTACTTGAATGCGAAAATAAAGATCTTCGCGGAAAAGCTTCGCTTTTACAGCTTCTTCCAAATTTACATGCGTCGCAGAAATAATCCTCACATTCACAGGAATTTCCCGGTTGTCGCCTACACGAGTTATATGCTTTTCTTGCAACACGCGGAGAAGCTTCACCTGCATATTCATCGGAAGTTCTCCAATTTCATCGAGAAAAAGCGTCCCACCTTCTGCTTCTTCGAACACGCCCTTGCGCGTATCGATAGCTCCGGTAAAAGAACCCTTCACATGCCCAAAGAGAATAGATTCGATCAAATTTTCTGGAATCGCGCCGCAGTTGATCGCTACAAAAGGCTTATCCGCACGCGGGCCCTGACTATGCAGCCATCGGGCAAAGACTTCCTTACCCGTACCCGTTTCACCGCGGATAATCACCGGCACAGGAAGCGAAATGAGCTTTTGTGCCATCGAAACCAATTTGGCCATTGCTCCAGAAGCATACACCATAGACCCCTTGCGCGTTACTCCGCGGAGAACGTTCAAGGACTCTTTGTCCGCTTGGCGGTCGTATGCAGAATAAGCAATTTTTTCACAAACCGAGACGAACTTATCAAAAAGCTTACTGTCATCTTCAGTAAAAGGCTCTATGCGGGATTCTCGTTGCAGATAAAGGAAACCAGAAACAATATCCATATTAGGCGTCCGGAACGGCGCCACCATGATACTCGTTAGTTTATTCTGAAGAATAGATTTGGAAACGTCCGTTTCCGTATTAAAAAGCTGATTCCATAAAATAGCTTTTTTTTCTTCACGGGCTCTCCGCACGGCAGAAGAAGATATGGAGACGGAAGTCGGAAAAGACACCCGCAGAGAATCGGAAGTTCCATCGCCAGGAAGTTCCAAAACAACAGCATCCGCGCCCAGAACTTGACTTGCAACTTTAGCAATAATGGGAAGCAACTCTTGAGGGGTGGATTCATCGAGAAGCTGGGCAAGAGCGTCCAAAAGTTCAGAGGCGGCTTGCATTGATTCCTGATTCATTTAATCTCCTTTCTTTCTTCGTCTTCAGAAAGAGAATCTTCATCCGAAATAATTCCCATAATAGAACCAGAGGCCTTTTCGGAATTTACCGAACGAGGCTCTTCTTCCATTTGCAAATGACGAGAAGATTCGAGCATTGATTTACCGACATCTTCTACTTGGGGTTGATCATTTATCAGGAATATAACCACTAAAACAGAAACGATGAGGACTAAACCGAATAAACAAACTAACATCCATCGGGCAAAGCGGTCTCGAACGAAACTTTTTGTACCGCAACGTTTTCCAAAAGGAAACTCTTCTGGTGAAGCGTCGATCCTAGTCTCTCTTTCCACAATTTTCGACTTCAGTTCTGCCTTCCAAAATTCCTGTTCTTCGAGATCCTTTTCAGCTTGTTCCGAAGCGATGCATTTCTCCGCAATTTCAAGGCGTTCGTCCAATTCCTCAAAATCTTCAAAACGGTTTTCAGGCAAGCGCCTCAAAAGACCTTGCCACAGAGGATCCAACGCATTTAGCACTTCAGGTCTCAACCGGCCTTTTCCATGCAAAAGAAGGGTCACATCTAAGGATTCCACCTTAAAAACAGAAGTTTCTATCGCTTCAAAAGTCGAACCACCACACAATGGTTCACCAGTGAGCCAAAAATAAAGAACAGCCCCCAAGCTAAAAAGCTCACTCTTGGCAGAAGGGCCCGCACCTTGGAAACGCTCGGGAGCGGCAAAATGTGGGGTTCCCATTCCCTTGATTCCACAATCAACAAGGTAAGGACTTGAATAATCCTTGATGAGCACATTTTCAGGACTCAAATCACCATGGAAAGAACCTGCCGCATAAAGAGCAGAAACGGAAACCGTAATTTCGCGAAGCAAGCGGACCGCTACCAAAGGAGGCATCGGAGACATATCCAAAGAAGAAACGCTCCTGATATATTCGCTTATCGTAAAAGGACGGCCCTTAAAAAGATCCGCCCCGAAAAGTTTCACAACATTCGGAAATTGATGCGAAGAAAAAAAAGAGAGGAGATCCGCATTTAACGGGCGTATTTCTTTATACGACTTAAGGGCAACCAAAATATTCCCATCAAGTTTTGCCCTGTAAACTACGGCTTCGCCACCGGATTGAATTTTGTGGCATTCAGAAATCCGGCCTAGCAAAGAAGTCACTTTCCCTCCTCGAGGACCCGATTCTTTAAACTATCTTCAGCAACCTTGGTCCAATATTTCAAGTGACGGTTCTTGGGAAATTGGATTACACCCATTGACCAGATGTCCCACGCATCTTCGATCTGACCCGCTTCCCAATACAAATTTCCAAGGTTGGAATATGCCGGAGCAAAATCGGGATACTCGGAAAGTATGCGGATAAAAATAGCTTTGGCCTCATCCACTTCCCCCATGCCTTGCAGAACCAAAGCCTTCAAATTAAAACTAAAAGCATTCGAACTATCAAGAGCAATAGATTCATCAAGAATTCCGAGCACCTTCGCTTGGGGATCTTTTGCTATCGTAGCTCGCGCTAAATAAAAAAGCACGGTGGAATGCATTTTTTTCGCAGCCGAATTATCAATCTTTGAAAGGATCCTAAATTCAGATTCCGCCTTAGTCCACAAATCCAAGGAGCGCTGATTGATTTTCTCTGCAGCTTCCGCCTTGCCGAAATAAGAAAGAGCAAGCCCATAACGGGCATCCCTATCCGCCGGCGACTCATCCAAAGCTTCTGCGAACTTTTTGATGGCCCTGTCAAAATCCCCTACGCGAAGAGCTTCATTTCCCAATCTTTCAGAAGACTTTCCGCAAGACACAAAAAACAACGCGCACGCAAGGAGCGGAATCATTTTGCGGACCAAGATTAAAAATTTTTGTGCCATTCACTTAATCCCAAACCAGCGAATCCCATCAGATCGGCATCGATTTTTCATTAAAATAGTATATTTGTTTCCACAAAATAATTTCACGGAGTGAAAAATGTCAAAGGTTTTGATTATCGGTGCCGGTGGGGTTTCCAATGTAGTCGTGCGCAAATGCGCTCAAAATAGCAAAGTCTACTCGGAGATTCTCCTCGCAAGCCGCACGCAGTCCAAATGCGACGCCATCGCCAAGGATATCAAGAACATTCCGATTCATACGGCTTCCGTGAACGCAGATAATGCAAATGAAGTCGCGGCTCTCATCCGCGATTTTAAACCAGAACTTGTCATCAACGTTGCTCTCCCCTATCAAGACCTCTCTATTATGGACGGGTGCCTAGCCGAAGGCGTCCATTACCTTGATGCCGCTAACTACGAGCCAAAGGACAAAGCACATTTTGAGTATTCCTGGCAATGGGCCTATCACGACCGCTTCAAAAAAGCCGGAATCATGGCTCTTCTCGGTTCGGGATTCGATCCAGGCATGTCCAACGTTTACACGGCTTATGCAAAGAAGCATTACTTCGATAAAATCGATACACTTGACATCGTCGATTGCAACGCAGGCAACCACGGTCAAGCTTTTGCGACTAACTTCAACCCAGAAATCAACATCCGCGAAGTCACACAAAAGGGAAAATTCTATAAGGACGGCGCATTCCACGAAATTCCACCGATGTCCGAGCACAAGAGCGTAGATTACCCGAGTGTAGGTCCGCGCGAAAGCTATCTGCTCTTCCATGAAGAACTCGAATCTCTTGTCAAGCACATTCCCGAAATCAAGCAAGCCAAATTCTGGATGACTTTCGGACAGGAATACCTGACCCATCTCAGAGTCCTTCAAGACGTGGGTATGACCCGCATCGATCCTGTAAATTTCAAGGGGCAGGAAATCATTCCTCTTGAATTTTTGAAGGCTCTTCTCCCAGAACCGGGTTCTCTCGGCTCGCATTACACGGGCAAAACCTGCATTGGCTGCCAACTCACCGGGACGAAAGACGGAGAACCGAATACTTATTTTGTATACAACGTCTGCGATCATGCTGAATGCTACAAAGAAGTCAAGGCTCAAGCAGTCAGTTACACTACCGGCGTTCCTGTTATGCTCGGCGGAGCGATGATTCTTACCGGGACCTGGAAAGGCGAAGGTGTTTTCAATATGGAAGAATTCGACCCGGATCCGTTCATGGCGGAAATCGGCAAATGGGGACTTCCTTGGCAGGAAATTTTCGGGCAGAAACTCGTCTAATTTCAAATCAATTACTAAAAAGCACTGCGTTCTCTTACGCAGTGTTTTTTTGTTCGTCCAGCAATCCCAACATTGACTAAAAGGATGCAGCCCTCCCCTCACATAGTTCCCTTCGGGGCCGTCTCTTCCGAGACGGGCCGCTTGCGCTTGACATTCGCTACCGCTCATCGCGCACGCGTCGAACCCTCTCCGATGTTTCGATCTTTTTCCCTTTTTGCATAAAAAAGCACCCCATTCGGGGTGCTTTTTTATGCAAAGGAGAGAGAGGGATTCGAACCCTCGGTCCCCGTGAGGAGACTACGGTTTTCGAGACCGTCCCGATCGACCAGACTCTGGCATCTCTCCGGGCAAGCCCTAATGTAGCAAAATTTTCCCTTTTTTGTACACATTCCAAAAAATAGCCCGACCATATACAGTTTATATAGTCTTTGGAAAAAGGCGCTAAATTTCTATATTGCGCCACCAAACAAGCCGTTTTCTAAAAATTACGAATTGTTTATTTATAAAAAACTAAAGGACGGCCCAGAATGGCAAACGAAAACAAAGAAGAAGACAATACACAAGAATTTTCCGAAAGTCTTAAATTCAGCGATTTGGGACTTTCTCCTGAAGTCCTCGAAGGTGTAAGCCGCGCCGGATACGAAACGCCATCCCCGATTCAAGCAAAAGCCATTCCCATCCTCCTCCGCGGCGAAAACTTGCTCGGCACCGCACAAACCGGGACTGGAAAAACGGCAGCATTTACTCTTCCGCTTCTCTCCCGACTGGATTTTAATAAGAACGAAACTTCTATGTTAGTGCTTTCTCCGACCCGAGAACTCGCTGTCCAAGTCGCTGAAGCCGTCCAGCATTTTGCAGTGGCTATGCAGCACGTGCACATAGTCCCGGTCTACGGCGGGCAAGACATCGGTGTACAATTTCGTGCTCTCAAGCGCACTCCGCAAATTATTGTCGCCACCCCGGGTCGTCTAATCGACCATTTGGAGCGCGGTTCAATAAATCTTTCCCATATTCAAGCAGTCGTACTAGACGAAGCCGATGAAATGCTCGATATGGGATTTATGGAAGACGTAGAAAAGATTCTTTCCAAAATTCCAGAAACAGCTCAGCGCGGGCTCTTTAGCGCAACAATGCCCGTATCCGTCAAAAAAATCATCGACCACCATCTCGGCAATTATTCAGAAGCTTGCATTGCGGCCAAGACGGCTACTGTCGACAAAGTACGTCAGCGTTATCTCACTGTGCATTCCGAACAAAAAATGGAAGCTTTGGCTCGTGTACTCGAAGGTGAGCCCTATGACGGAGTCCTCATATTTGTCCGAACCAAACAAGAGACTTCGGAGATCGCCGAGCGCTTAGAAGCCCGGGGATTCAATGCGGCTCCTCTCAGCGGAGATTTAGCCCAAGCTATGCGCGAACGAACCGTGAACCGGCTAAAGACAGGCAAAATCGATGTCGTCGTCGCAACGGATGTCGCAGCACGCGGACTTGATGTAGACCGCATCTCGCATGTCATCAACTACGATATTCCATACGATACGGAATCCTACGTGCACCGCATCGGACGTACTGCTCGTGCCGGTCGCGAAGGGAATGCAATTCTATTCATCACTCCGCGCGAACGCCGTATGCTGAAAATGATTGAACGCGCTACCCGCAAGCCTATTGAACCCATGGAAATCCCCTCAGGCGATCAAATCAGCGAGCACCGCGTTTCCGCCTTCAAGCAAAAAATTCTCGACACAATCGAAAAAGGCGGCCTTGAAGAATTCCGCAATCTGGTAGAATCCCTCGCCGAAGAGAAGGAATTTACTCCACTCGACATCGCTGCAGCGGTGACATTGCTCGCGCAAGCAGGCCAGCCTCTCTTCCCTGAAATGAAAGACATCTCTGCAATCCCCGACCGCGAAGACCGCAGAAGCAAGTTCAACGGTCGCGAAGATTCTTTTGGAGTGGGAGAACGCTCCCGTGCACCGCGCAAGGAAAACGATAACGGAATCGAAGAAGGCTTTTCCCGCTACTATATGGGCGTCGGGCGCTTCCAGCACGTCTCTCCGCGAGACATTGTCGGCGCCATCGCCGGCGAATCAGGAATTTCCTCTTCTGAAATCGGACGAATCAAGCTTTTCGACCGTTTCAGCACAGTGGAACTCCCGCAAGACATCGCTCCAGAAATTCTCCACATTCTCGAAGAGATGCAAGTCCGCGGTAATCCGTCGAGATTCCGTTTGATGACCGATGACAAGCCCCTCCCTGAAGAAAGCTCTGGCAGTTCCCATTTCGGATCTAAGCGTCGCGAAGGCGGACGCCCTTTTCGCGACCGTCCCTTCAGCGAACGCGGCGATAGACCATTCCACAAAACACGCCGTTTCGGTCGTCACTAATAAAGGGAACCTAGCAAGAATCGCTCGCTTAGGGATCATGGAATCTAAGGCGCCCATAAATAGTTCTCGGAATGAAAGAGACTATCAAGAGTTCCTCTTTCCTACACCGAAGCTGCGGAGACATTCAAAAGATCTAACGCAAATACTTTGGAGTTTGCTCCTTAGTACCAAGCTCCCCCAACATTTCCTCAAAACCAAGGGAATGATGAGAGTATCAATTGCTAACACAAACGCATTGTAGCAGGCCTGATTGCGTACACTCCGCCGAGTTGCACTCAATTTGAACGCCACTAGCAACTTTGAGAAATAATGCCGACAAGGCAATATTTCCTTTCACTCTTTTCGGGATAGCAACAGGACCATTTTCACCCGCGAATGCACGGCAGCATTTTTTGCCACCGATAAATTTTTTAGGGGAAATTTCGTACAAATTAAAACAAATTTGCCCGAGCTCTTTGCTCTAAGAACAAATTAACAAGGGCAAGTGCAGCCATACTTTCTACAATGACAGGAGCGCGGAGAGCAACGCATGGATCATGGCGTCCCCGGGCGGACAAAGTCCCATTCTCATGGTCCTTCCCCGCCGTTTTCTGTTCTTTTGCAATCGTTGCCGTCGGCTTGAACGCCAAACGGCAATGAATCGTTTCCCCATCGGTAATACCGCCAAGCGACCCGCCGGCATTGTTCGTCACCGTATGGTACTCTCCACTTTCAAAGCGTATTATGTCATTATGCGCACTCCCACGCATCTTGGCGGCTTCAAATCCCCGCCCGATTTCAAAGCCCTTGCACGCAGGAATACTCAAAAGGGCCGATCCCAATACAGCCTGCAATTTATCAAACACAGGTTCTCCAACACCTACAGGCGGCCTTCGAATATCTAGTGCGAGAACAGCTCCCACAGAATCATTGTCCGCAATAGCAGTTTTTACAACTTCTGCCATCTTAACGCTTGCCACGGGATCCGGACAGCGGACGGGAGAGGCCTCGATCATTTCCAAGGTCACCTTGGATGCATCAATAGAGGCAGATTCATGTCCGATACTTTCGACCCAGCTTAAAATATCCGTTCCGCAAGCAAGCTTCAAAATTTTTCCGGCAATAACACCGGCAGAAACACGTGCGAGAGTCTCTCTCGCCGAAGCGCGGCCTCCGCCGCGGTAATCCCTAAAACCATACTTTAAATCATAAGTCAAATCAGCATGCCCCGGACGATACCAGTTCATCATTTCGGAATAATCTCCGGAATGCTGATTTTCATTCATCGCCATAAGAGCAATCGGTGTTCCTGTTGTTTTCCCTTCAAAGACACCCGAAAGGATCAGTATCCTATCCAACTCCTTGCGGGGAGTTACCAAAGCATTTTGGCCTGGACGTCGCCTGTCCAATGCGTCTTGTATTTCTTCTGCACGGATGGGCAGGCCTGCAGGGCATCCATCGATTACAGCCCCCACTGCCACACCGTGTGACTCTCCGAACGTAGCGACTGAAAAAAGCTTACCAAAAATGCTGGACATATCCTAAAAATATAACAATCCATCCATGAAACGCTCTCTTTTATGGTGCCTTTTGTCGTTTTTTATCTTTTTGTTTACTATGTTTGGAAACGGTGTCTAGGGACATGAAGCTATGAAAAAGTTTTTTATCTCAATCTTAACCGTATTCATTGCACACTCGTGGGCACAGACCACAAGTGGTTTTGCAGACATCAATTTCGGGCTTGACCGCGAAAGCGTAATTGAAGACATCATGAAACTCGGTTATGATCCTCTTGGAGCTTCCGATGGAGGAGACCGGGTAGTCATTCCCGTATATATGATGGCCGATCTCCCTGTGCAGGTTGACTTTCTATTCAATAAAAATGACAAATTCTATGCTTTTGAAATCCGCACAGGCCGTATGGAAGCAGACCGCCTTCCGAAAGTTTTTGAAGCTCTCGACTATATGTCCGATCAATTCGCATTAAAATACGGGAACAAAATAAAAGTAACAGAATTGCAAGAAGCGGATATCAAACCAGGTGTGCATAATCTTTATAAGCAATGGATCTCGCACAAGACGCTCAATATCTATACAGCGGTCATATTTAAAGACGGTCGCTATTATACAATCGGATCCGTTACCAACCGCAATCTCGCCAAAGAACCACAAAAGTCTACAACAAAAACTTCAAGCAAGCATTCTTTTTATTGATTTTTTTCTGTAGAAGACCAAGGTTTTGCAGGAAGCGTTTGTGCAAATCCCGCAAGATCGATCATATCCCGCAATTCTATTTCATCATAATAAGGAAGCATCCCTCGGGTGGAATCACCAAAATTCATCTGATGCCAAAACGTGGGCATATCATATTTAGCCCGGGTTCCAATATAGGCAGGATGCCGCATATCCTGAGAAACATTCATCCTACGCCCATCATCGCCATGGCACGGCATACAATTTCTCATAAATAATCCTTCGCCGCGTTCAATGTCCGCCCCCTTTATCGTTCCATTAGAATCCAAAAGATGATAGACGAGATAAGCCATTCTTTTATCTTCACGAGTAAGCGTATCCCCGGGAGAACCGGGTACAGGAGCTTCAATCCCAAAACAAAGATCGAAGCAAAGAATCCCCGCATAGCACAGAGGGAAAAGAAACAAAGCTCGCATCCAAAAAGATTTGCGATTCATATTTTCAAAATAGATTTATATTAACCCCCGTTGCAAACAATGACGTTTCCATTCATTGAAAGTTCTCTTTCTTTTGTCGATTTCAGCGGAAGATGGGTATTTTCCCCTGATAGAGCCGAAGCCTGCGTTCCCGCTTGTGGTTTCCATTTTCACTTTAAAGGAAGCTCTGCTTATGCAAAGATTAAAGGCAAAGCACGGTGGAAGCTAATCATTGACGGCACTAGAGAAAGCGAACTCAATACTGAAGAAGAAGGGTACTATGGCCTAGCCTCTGGGCTAACTTTCGGCGAGCACTATGTTGAACTGTGGAAGAAGACGGAATCGCAAGAAAGTCCCGTTACATTATTCTCGACAGGTTCAAAAGACGGGCAACTTTCTAAAGTCAAAAGTTCGGAATTTTTTCCTCTCAAAATTGAATTCATAGGCGATTCTTACACCGTAGGTTATGGGAATGAAGCAAAGAACCCCTACGAAGGAGACCCATTTTCAACAACTGACGCCACCCAAAGCTACGCCTTCCTAGCAGCAAAAGAACTGAGAGCCGATTTTCAAGTTAACGCATACAGCGGCAAGGGAATTGTCAAAAATTTCGAAGGGAATGATCCGCATTGGACTATTCGAGAATTGTATCGTTATTCGCTAGGGAGCCTCGCCCCGCAAGGGAAAATGTCCGTCTGGGACCTAAATTGCTGGCATCCGGACGTGATCTGCATATTTGCAGGCATCAATGACTTTCAAGGAGAAGGCCCACACCCCACTCCCGAAAAATTTGACTTCGCCTATAAGTCCTTTCTTGAAACGCTTAGAATGGCGCACCACCAGCCCAAGTTCATCCTTATCTCCACGCGGATCTACCCCGATGACCTACTTTCAGAACGCATAGAGGCTATCACCGAAAAAGAGCTTTCGGAAGGGCTTTCCGGTTTTTCCCACCTATTTATGAACACCGACGAAAACTCGGGATTATGCTTTCATCCTGGGTTAAACAGGCACAAAAAGATGGCGAGAATTCTTTTGGACGAAATAAAAAAAATATCCCTGTGAAATTTTCCTATAATTTGCCCTCATTTTTTTTGTAAATAAAATCAAAACAATTCCTTTTAATATATTTTGCAGATAAGATGAAGACTCTTTGGTTAAAAGTCGCTTCAATGTTCAGGTTGAACCTGATGATCGCAGTTTTACTGTCGGTGACAGTGATCGCGTTTCTCTGGTATCGCTATGGCATGGACGATATTTATGCCATCAACCCAGCCACTTATCCTTACATCGTAGTCCAA
>JALNVO010000025.1 GCA_023231365.1 Fibrobacteraceae bacterium
GAACGCTGTAATAGAGAGATGCGGGTGAGGCGTCTATGCCGCAATTTGCGGTCGGGATCGGTTTTGGTTCGGTGATGGAGCCTAAAATGTCCAAGTGGACGGGACAGGTTTCATTATCTTCTGTTGTTCCCTTTGTTTCGCAATAGGGGAGCTCCTGGACGCTTGATATGTTGATGCTCCCTCGTTTCCAAGGAACGTCTTGAAAAGAAATGGCAAAGGATTCCAAATTAAATTGGAATGTGTTCTCAAGCCCGATGAACCCGCTGCCGGAGTTGTTGATGTCTCCTCGGAGGATCGGATGATCTGTAGATCCTAAAACCCAAAGATCTACCATAAGGGGAAATTTTGCCAAATTTGTGACGATAGCGATGGAATCCACACCGGAGTCTGCAATGTGTATGGATAAGTTTGTCGGCCTTGATTTTGCGGAAGTTTTTTCTGCCACAGGTTTTTCTCGGCGAATCTTAGTGAAAAAACTGGAAAGCATTTTGGTGAGCTTGTCGAGGTTGTTTAATCCCAAATTGATGGCGAACTGGTTTTTATACACGGCCCTATCGATAAAGAAGTCTCCAGTTATGGAAGAATTGACGAGGTGGTCTTCTTTTGCGTGCGGAAGATGAAATGCTGCTGATCCGTGAGCTTTTGCATCGGCGTAGCCCCAAGTTTTATCATTTAATTTATATGTTATGCTGGGAAGATTCAGATGCAAAACGAACTCTTTTTCTGAATCTTCCAAGTGCCCTGTGGTATTAAAGAGTTTAACTTCATGCCTTTTATCCCAAACGATACTGTACTCGTCTGTATGAAAATCAACTTTGTCCAACTTCATATCTGTTAAGTTGTAATCAATCGATGCAGTGACAGTTTCTCCTTTATCGTTTGCTATTTCCGCTTTTTGAATGCTCAATTGACCATTATCGAGTGTTCCGCTGAAAGAAATCGGAAAAACGGGAATGCTTTTTTTGCTATCAAAGAGGGTTGTATCGGAGTAGAACTTTGCGCTTAGGCCGCTAAAGCCTTTTTTCGGATCGGCCGTTATTTCCGCTTTGAGGTCCGTTTGCGTAATTTCTCCGAGATTTTCAGGTAAGAACCAAGATCCCGAAAGCTGGGCTTTGCCTTTCCAAGAAAGGGAAGAGTCCACATCCCCTTCGAGCCAGGCTGTTCCTCCGTTCTGGGTAGCATAGGATGCGAAAATGTGGCGTCTTGGATTGAGGAGACCATCGATGTCAACTTGTATGTTGCCATCCCAAGCCCCATCTCCGGCGATTGCATCGCCGGAAATTTCCAGCTTTTCTTTTTCTGCAAATATGTTCAGTTTAGGAATGGACAATTGGTTTTCGGAAAAGCTCTTCAATATCAAGTCTGTAAAAAGGAGGTTGCCTTGCAATCCGGAATTTTTTCTGTATGTAATGTCTCCGCTTAAGAAACCTTTAGCTAGAGGTGTTTTATACGATGCGAGCAGTACGGGAATATCAAAATGATCCGTTGAAAGCCAAGCATCGTTTAATGCAATGCCTGAAAACTTGTTTTGTAGAGAATCGTATGCGAGTAGCGCGGATCCTTCTGCGACGATTTTGTTTGTAAAAGACGTCATTTCCACATGATCAAATACAAGACTGTCAAAATTTTGGTGTGCTCTGATTTTTGCTTGGAGCGGGATGTGGGCGATTTCTGCTTCTGCATAGATGTCCGCATTGCCGATGTTTTTCTTGAAATCTTCATTAAATGATCCCGAGACGATTGCATCCATGCCCTTTCTCCAGGATGTATCGGCAAAGGGTATGGTGGCGAGCCTCACATTTTTTGCACTAGCCTGCAATTTGGCATCGAATGATATCCACGCTTCCGCATAGCCGCGGTTACCTTGATGCACCTTCCACGCAGTGTGCGGAATGGAATCGTTCCAGAGAACTTCTCCTGTAAAATCGTAGTTCTCTGCGGGAGTCCGGATGATGCCGTTATCGAATAAAATTCCGTTCTTGTCAAGGACGAGGGATGTGGAAAAATAATCGGCCTTCATCATATAGGCGTATTCTAAAGGTGAGATAATAACATTTGCATGGAGTTTTTTATCATAAAAAGCTCCCCTAATTTGTGGACGGGATCCGAACCTTAAGTAGCCTTGGCACCAATCGAGAGCCCAGGGTTCCTGCTCGTCGATATCTGCGGTAAAGTCTATCCTTGGATTTTTGAATAGGTCGCTGATTTTTGCATTGACCGTCGAACCTCTCCGGGTTGTCGCTTCGATTTGGAGTGTATCCCTGCTTTTTTTTGATGAAAGCAGCGTGATATCGAGAGGCATCATTAAAAATGCGAACTCGGCGCTGATATTCTCTATGCTTGTAAAGAGAGTCCCATTCAGGTTCTTGTCGACTTCGCCTTGCAGTTCGATTTTTCCGCCTTCATTTCCAGAGAGGTCCCCGTTTATAGAAACTTTCATTTTTTCGTTGCCCTGGACATTCAAATTGGCCCGGAGGGCGGGCAGCGGCCAGAATTCGCCGAGGTCGGCCTTTAGATTTGCATCGTAAGCGAATTTGCCTTTTGAAATGTCAGCTGAAAATTTTGTGTTTGTGTGTATGGATTCAATGGAAAGCTTATTTGGAATTTTATTGTGAATCCATATTTTGGGATCTTTGATGAATAGTTCTGCGGTGCCGGACAAGTTCATCGGTGAAGTGCGGGCCGCATTGGCTGCAATCGAGAGACTGTCTTTGTCTTCAGTGACGATTCTTAAATTCAGATCTAAGAATCTCGCACTCCAGGATAGGTCTGCTCCTCCTGAAATAAGCCGTTCAATGTATGTACCGTTGATGTCCTCAAATGAAAGATTCAGGGATTTCCCGCTGGTGGTCTTGAGGACAATTGAATCTACGGCCCAGCTTCCCACGGAATCGATGCAAATATCGGTGTAATCGATGTAGATGGAGGTTTCTAAAGGTATCCGGATGTCCGGAAAAGAAAAGTTGAAATCTTGTCTGTTTTTTTCGTGCGAAAATTGATGGGGGTGGATCCGGGTGTGGGCCGTATCCAGTTTTAATTGGAAAAAGTCTTCTTTAGGTGAAAAAATGAGATGAGCTCGCAAGGATGGCTTCAAAAGCGAAATATCAAATCCGGGGCCTTTGACCTGGATGGAGTCCCAATTGTGCTCCAGAATGCCGCTATATGTATGCCCAAAGGGTGTAACTGAAATTTCGCCATATTTGTGCCCCGTTTTCATATATTGGATGACAAAATTCCGGACACCCCAGGTTCCTAAAAGGAGAGAGCCCACAAAAAGGATGAATATTATAATGGCAACGACGGGGTTTAACCGGTTCACGACTCCCAATATAGCTAGAAATCTATGTATATTGGGGGCATGCCTTGCAATCAAACCATTCGTTTGGACATTTCTTCCGATGATGCCTTTCTTCCTTGTATCATTGAGTTTATTTCCGGCTCGACCAAGGCTGCTGGATTTTCTGAATCTTCGGCAGAACAAGCCGGAGAAGAAACCAAATTTCTTTTTTCGAGTGGATTGAATGAGGCTTCTGGTGAATTACTTCATATAGAATGCATTTATGATTTTCCCCGGCTCCGGATCTCTTTACTTGATTCGAAAGGAAATCTCCGCGGGAAGAGGGATGTTCTTGCATGAGTCCTATTTCCGTTAAAAGTCTTGCGGAAGAGCCGCAGGTTTCCGTTTTAAAATTGCAAGGCGATATTGGTTTGGATGCCATCCCGCAGATAGCGTCTTTGTTGGACGAATGGCTCGAAAAGAAATTTTATCATTGGGCCGTGGATTTGTCGGAAGTGGATTTTTTAAGTTCTCCGGCAGTTGGTGCGTTAATGGGGCTCCGCTCCCGGGTTGTCAATCATTTGGGAAGCATTGCTTTTGTGTCTCCCGGTAAATACCTTATTGAAAAATTGGATTTGATGGGGGTGAACAAGATCATTCCCTATTACAAGAATATGGATGCCTATCTCGACTATTTCCGTTGGGAATTCCGCAATGCACCTCGCTTCTTGACTTTGAAGTTCCCGGCGGAGGCTTCCTTTATTCCAGTTCTTCGCCGCTTGGTCGTCGATCTCTTGCGCAGTAAAGGATATTTGCCAAAAGAAGTTTACGGAATTGAGCTTATCGTAGATGAACTTTCGAATAATGCTATAGAACATGGCAGCCCCTCGGATGCCTATTTTGATTTTTTCCTTTCCTTTGACAAAAAGAAAGTGGAAATTCGGGTAGTGAATTCTTGTGAGGATCTTTCTCAACAGGAAATCGACGAGCTTTCTAAAAAATTCAGCAATCCGACGTTTGGTCCGGATGCGTTGCGGGGTAGGGGCATTACATTAGTCAAATTGTTTTCAAATCAAATGACCTTCCGCATTGAATCGCGGAAGGTTGAAGTTTGCATTACCAAAATGCGAGAGGGAAAATGAACGGAAAACAGGAACTTCTGACCATAGAAAATATTGAGAATTTCCCAAAGGCCCGGTTACTCCGGTTTGTTGGCGATTTGGATTCGACCAATGCCGAAAACATGTCGAATTCGGTTATTTCCCTTTTAAATGAAGGGGTCAATGCGGTGATTGCCGATTTTTCTCGCCTCCGGTACATCAATAGTACGGGTCTCGGCGCGCTTCTTTTCGTAAATAAGAAGGTCAAGGAGTTAAAAGGTACTTTTAAAATTGCGAATGTCAATGAAAATGTGCTTGAAATCATTGAAATTATCGGCGCGGATTCCCTCCTCGAAATTCACAAGTCTTTGGACGAAGCACTTTCCACTCTTAAATAACGCATCAATGGAGTAAATTGTTTATGAAGAAACAGAAACTCATTTTGGGCTTGTCTTTACTTTCTTGTGCAGGCTTGCTTGGCTGCTTTCCTTTTGGAACCAAGGATGCATTGATTGCAAAAGTCGGCGATGAGAAAATTTACCAGTCCGATGTTGATTTTGTCCGGATGTCTTCTCCGGAGCATGGCAAATTGGAGAAGAAAAATCGAATTCTTGCCGATTTAATTTCTTCGCATGAATTTTTCGCCGAAGCAAAGAAAAAATTGGGAAATTCGAACAAGGATGTAGAGAAAAAGATGGATGCCTTGCGGGAGAGAATGCTTACCCGCATATATCAGGAAATTTATCTTATCGGTAATTTAGGACATTCGGACGATCAGATTCAGAGCTATTATAAGTCGCATCCTGAACTTTTTCCAGCGGATTCTTGCTTTGACTATATAGAATGCCGTGAAAAGATTGCGAAGTCGCTCTACCTTTCCGAAAATAAGGATTCTTTAAACGCTTTCTTGACGGAACGCCTCAGATCTTATCAAAAGCCAGCTTCAGTGGATGTCGCTTATTTTATATCGCAAGATTCTTTGCAAGCAAAAAAAGTAGAAAGCTCTTTTGCTGCAGGAACGTCACTGGATTCTATCCCTGGGTTGAACAGGCAATCATTTTCGGCTGATAGCAAGGACTCCCTATTTCAATATAGCGATGTTTATGATTATTTCTTTGGGAAAAAGCATCTAAATGCGGATGGATCCTTTAAGTTCTTGCAGATCAAGAGATCTCAAAAAAACGATCCTCCTACATCTTTCTTAGTTTTTAAGATTCTTTCCCGCCATGCGGCAGAATCCAAAACTCTAGATGAAGTTCGCCCCTCTTTGGAACAAGCTTTTGTCGATAGCTATAAGGACAAACAAATTCATGGAAGTGAAGATACCCTGAGAATCAAGTATAAAGTAACAATAGAAAAAATTGTTCCTCCAGAGCCCCGTAAATATTATGAAACGCATCAGGACGAGTTTAAGACTCTTCCGACATATTCCGTGTACCACGTTCAATCTTCTGATTCGGTAGCTTTGGCGAAGGCCGTTGCCGGTGCCGCAACGTTGGATGCGTTTAAGACTTTGGCTCGCGAAGTGAGTTCCAATGATAGTACTAAAGCTTATGACGGATTTGTTGGCAAAGTGGAAAAAAGTCATCCGCTTCCGTATGGAATTGGAATGATGCCTAAACTTTTTGATGAGTTCGCAGGTAAGGAACACGGTGCGATCTCTTCTGTTATGCAGGCCCCGAATACAGGGCTTTTCCAAGTCTTCTACTTGGATTCTAGTTATGCAGAATCTGTAATGCCTTTTGAACGGGTAGAAGCCAAGATCAAGGCTATGTTCTCTTCCGGCTCTGAATATGAATTAGACTCTTCTTATGTGCTTGCAAAGTCTAATGGAACCCCATTTGTCTACGAGCGGGATATAATAGCTTTGCGGAGCGAAATTCCAGAACAAGAGCGCTATCGCTATTCCCGTGACATTCTTCTTAAGTATCTGGTCGGTTGGAAAGTCTTTGCAAAAGAAGCGGAATCCGTGGATATTGAAAAGTCTCAAATTTATAAGGCTTTTGTGACTAACACTCGCGTAAGCATTTACAATAGCATTTATATGGATTCCCTAATGGCGGGGTCTTATGGACTTTCTGAAGCTCAGATTAGAAATGGGTATAAAAAGTACGGAGCTTCTTTTTTTGATTCCCGCTCTTTCGAAGACGTCCATTCTCAGTTGGCTTTATTTTTGTCCGTACCGGAGCTTGTAATGCGTCATGAATATTATCTCAATCCCGTCCGGTATGCCTCTTATGCGAATTATGATTCCGCAAGATTTGCGATTTTCAAAATGATTGCGAATCCAGAAAAGAGAAATTGGCTTACTCGTTATAAGGCGGAGCTTTCCCGCAAGGCTAAAGTAAATGTTTATGACACGACCTATCTTCCTCTTATAGATGAGTATTCAACAAGTGTCTTGGAAGCCCGCGCTGATTCGCTGTATAAGAATCGCAAGCTTCCTGAAGCCCGTGCAGTCTGGGAGCGCCTCCGCACTCTTTATCCAGATGACGATTCGCTATATTCTCGTGCGACCTTCGAAATTGCGAAGATTGGCAATGAAAATGAGAATTATTTCGATGCGGAGCGGGAGTATGCGGCATTCTATGCGATGTGGCCGTCTTCTCCAGATGCGGAGAAGGCTCTCTTCAGCCGTGCATTCATTATGCACGAAAACCTCAAGAAGGATACCGTCGCTCTTGGTCTATTCCAGGAATTCCAGCAGAAGTATCCCAAGAGCGACCTTGCGGAATCCGTGGACTGGCTCATCAGGAACATCCAGAGCAATGGAAAACTCGCAGAGGAACTTCTCGAGAAGATTTCTAAACAGGATGAAAAGGCGGAATAGACGATTCCTAGAAGCTTCCAAAAGCTATATTTCGCACACTTAATTCGCGTATTTATAAAGGCGGTAATTTTAATGGAAATGACTTTTGCGATGATCAAGCCTAACGGAGTGAAATCCGGTCTTGTGGGCCGTATCCTCGATCGTTATGAAAGTGCGCGTCTTGCGATTGTCGGTCTCAAGATGCATCAGATGACCTCAGCGGAAGCCCGTGGCTTCTATGCGGAACATGTGTCCAAGCCTTTCTTCCCGGAACTTGAAGCCTATATGACTAAGGGCCCTTCTGTGATGATCGCCCTTGCCGGCGAAAATGCCGTGGCCAAGGTCCGTGCCATCAATGGAGCGACCAATCCTCTCAAGGCGGAAGCCGGAACTCTCCGCTATGATTTTGCCCCTTCTATGACAGAGAACGTTGTACATAGCTCTGACAGTCCGGCGAGCGCCGAACGCGAGGTCTCGTTCTGGTTCAAGAAGGAAGACCTTTATGAGTATGAAGCAACTTCTCAGAAGGCCTGTACCGTACTCGGCTAATAGAATTCACACACAAGGAGACAAAACCCAATGCAATGGATAATCAAATATCTGACTTCCTCCATCGGAAAGAAGCAGATTATGGGTTGCACAGGAGCTGTCCTCGCCCTTTTCATTTTAGGGCACATGGTCGGCAACTTGCAACTTTTGAACACCGATCCTGCGGCCGCTCAGGCCTCATATAACACTTATTCGTATTTGCTTACGCATTTCAAACCTTTCATTTATACGGTTGAAATCGTAATGATTTGCGTATTCGTGATACACGTTTTCCTCGCTGTCACGCTTAAGATTGAAAATCGCAAAGCCCGCGGATCCGAGACCTACGAAGTGGATGCTCGCAAGGGTAAGAAGACCTTTGCTAGCTTCACGATGATTTGGTCCGGTATCTTCGTTTTAGGTTTTGTCATTTCTCATCTTTATATGCTTAAGTTTGGCACTTACTATTACTACCAGAATGCAGATGTCGCTGGTGGTATTGTGGTGCGCGATATGTGGCTCACGACCATTATGATGTTCTCCAACATTGCATGGTCCGTTTTCTATGTATTCGGAATGTTCATCGTCGGCCTTCATTTATTCCATGCTATTTCCTCCGCTTTCCAGACGCTAGGCATAGCCCATCAGAAGTGGACGCCGATCATCGAAAAGTTCGGCATGGCTTATAGCATTGTTGTTGCTGGCGGTTTTTTAGTCGTTGCCACCGGTAGTGCAGTCCTCTCCCATCAGCCGGCTACTCAAGCCTTGATCGAGCAATCCAAGGATATCGGCCGTCAAAATCAACTAGAGCAGCTTCAACAAGAACAGGTACAGAAGAAGACTTCTTTTGTCATCCCCTCTTCTGTGAGCGGCTCACAAGTCTCTTACATGATGAAACAAGCAGAAGGAGATCGCTAATATGATTCTCGATGCTCATATCCCAGGTGGAAACATCTCTGAAAAGTGGACTCGCCATAAATTTGAACTCAAATTGGTGAATCCTACAAACAAGCGCAAGTTCAAGATCATCGTCGTCGGTACGGGTCTTGCCGGTGCTAGCGCCGCAGCTTCCCTCGGGGAACTCGGCTATCAAGTTCTTTCGTTCTGCTACCAGGATTCTCCGCGCCGCGCACATTCCATTGCGGCTCAGGGCGGTATCAACGCAGCCAAGAATTATACGAATGATGGCGATAGCGTCTATCGTCTTTTCTACGACACGGTCAAGGGCGGCGATTTCCGCGCCCGCGAAGCGAATGTTCACCGCTTGGCGGAATGTTCCAATTCCATTATTGACCAGTGCGTCGCCCAGGGCGTTCCATTCGGACGCGATTATGGTGGACTCCTCGCCAACCGCTCCTTTGGCGGTACGCAGGTCTCGCGCACATTCTACGCCCGTGGACAGACCGGTCAGCAGCTTTTGCTCGGCGCATATCAGGCTCTGATGCGCCAGGTGGCGAAGGGATCGGTCAAGATCTTCCCGCGCCGCGACATGCAGGACCTCGTCGTGATTGACGGAAAGGCCCGCGGAATTGTGGTCCGCAATCTCATTACTGGTAAACTGGAAAGCTATGAAGCCGATGCCGTGTGTCTCGCTACGGGCGGTTATGGCAACGTCTTCTATCTTTCCACCAACGCCAAGGGATCCAATGTGAGCCCGGCTTGGCAAGCGTATAAGAAGGGAGCTCTTTTTGCGAACCCCTGCTACACGCAGATTCACCCGACTTGCATTCCCGTGACGGGCGATCACCAGTCCAAGCTCACCTTGATGAGCGAATCCCTCCGCAATGACGGACGTATTTGGGTTCCGAAGAAAGCGGGCGATACCCGCTCTGTGGATCAGATTCCGGAAAATGAACGCTATTATTACCTCGAAGAGCGCTATCCATCTTTTGGAAACCTCGTTCCTCGCGATGTCGCTAGCCGCAATGCCAAGATGGTTTGCGACAACGGAATGGGTGTGGGCGCTACTAAGCGAGCTGTTTACCTCGACTTTGGTGATGCTATCAAACGCCTCGGTGTCGGTGGCGTAAGCGCTAAGTATGGCAACCTCTTCCAGATGTATCAGAAGATTACGGATGAGGATCCATACAAGGTCCCGATGCGCATTTATCCGGCGAGCCATTATACAATGGGCGGCCTTTGGGTTGACTACAACCTGATGAGCACCATACCGGGTTGCTTTGTCCTCGGTGAGGCAAACTTCTCGGATCATGGCGCAAACCGCCTTGGTGCAAGTGCCCTTATGCAGGGCCTCGCTGACGGTTACTTTGTGCTTCCTTACACGATCGGCGGTTACTTTGCGGGTCAAAAGCTCGAAAAGGTGAGTGCTTCCGATGCTGCGTTCATTGAGGCCGAAAAGCAGACTATGGAACGCTTGAACAAGCTCCTGGGCATTCATGGCAAGCGTACGGTTTCCGAATTCCATCGCGAACTGGGGCATATCATGTGGGAAGACGTCGGAATGGGTCGAAACAAGGCAGGCCTCGAAGACGCACTCAAGCGTATTCCGGAACTCCGCGAAGAATTTTGGAAGAACGTCACTGTTCTGGGCTCTGAAGGCGACTTCAACCAGAATCTTGAAAGCGCGAATCATGTTGCGGACTTCCTTGAATTTGGTGAACTTCTCGCGCGCGATGCTCTCCACCGCGAAGAATCCTGCGGCGGTCACTTCCGCGAGGAACACCAGACTGCGGATGGCGAAGCTATGCGCGATGACAATAACTTCTGTTATGTCGGCGCTTGGGAATACAAGGGCGAAGGCGGTGTGCCTGAACTCTCTAAGGAACCGCTGACGTTTGATAATGTACACCTTGTGACGCGGAGTTACAAATAATGAGCGACAATATGAACTTGACTCTCAAAATTTGGCGTCAGAAGGACGCCAAATCCAAAGGACAATTTGAAACCGTTCGCATCGAAGGCATTTCGCCGGATATGTCTTTCCTTGAAATGCTCGATGTTGTGAACGAACAACAGATGAAGCAGGGAAAAGAAGGCTTTGCCTTTGACCATGATTGCCGCGAAGGCATTTGTGGTATGTGCTCTCTGGTTATCAACGGTATGCCGCATGGTCCGGATTATGCGGTAACGACCTGCCAGCTTCATATGCGTAAATTCAAGGATGGTGATACTATCGTCATTGAACCTTGGCGTTCTGCTGCATTCCCTGTCATCAAGGATTGCGTTGTAAATAGAAGCGCATTTGACCGCATCATTCAAGCTGGCGGCTATGTGAGCATTAATACGAACTCTGCACCGGATGCCGCGACGATTCCTGTTCCTAAAGATCAGGCGGATCGCGCATTTGACGCAGCAGCTTGCATTGGTTGCGGAGCTTGCGTTGCAGCTTGCAAGAACTCTTCCGCGATGCTCTTTGTCGCAGCCAAGGTGAGTCATCTCTCGTTCCTCCCGCAAGGAAAGGTCGAGGCAAAGAAGCGCGTGCTCGCTATGGTCGCTCAAATGGACAAGGAAGGCTTCGGCAATTGCACGAACCTCTATGAATGCCAGGCGGCTTGCCCGAAGGGCATCACTGTGGATTATATCGCGAAGATGAACCGCGAATATCTCGGTGCAACGATTACCTATGCCGAAAAGGTGTACGGTAAGGAACTTTAATAGAGTTCTTGAGATTTGAAAGGCCCGGCTTAAATGCCGGGCTTTTTTGTTGTATGCAAAAAAATTATATTCATAGTATGTTTCGTTTTCTCATAAGTTTGCTTTTCGCCATATCTTTGTTTTCTTTTTATGGTTGTGGTGAAGGATGCGATAATCCGTGGAATTGGTATTGTGGCGATGAAAGTTCTAGCCGAAATGTAATTGATGTGAATGCAATGTCTTTAGTCGCTTTGGATTCCATAATTTTGCACAACGATTCTGTTCAACAAGATTCATTAAGCAAGGTAAGTCATTCTCATTATTATGAAAATTATACGCCATTTTCCAAAATTTTAAAAAGCGCGGTTTCAACGGATTCTACAATATCTCCAATATATTTTCAAGTTGACAAAAATTATTGGAGTGGCAACGATGATGAATACATCCGATATAAAATTCTTTATTCAGATAGCAATCTGATTTTTATGGATATTTATGGTTGCCATAATAGAATGTGTTCCGATGCAAATAAACTTGTTTTTCATGATAGCGTCTATCACTACATTGAAATTTTAGATTCGTCGTTTACATTTTCCAAAAATTCAAAAGGTTTATATTATACGGAATTTGGAGAAAACTGTGAATTGAATGTTTCGTTGTTTTTTCGCCTGAAGATCAATACAAGTCGTATCAAAATTGACTGGAATGTGCAACAAGCAACCGAAATTTGTGAGACGGATGACTAATGAAGAATATCTGGATTATATTGATTTCTTTTTTATTATTCTCCTGTAGCCTTGAGGATGGTGAAAAAATTTCTAGTGACGGCTCTTTTTATACAACGAAGTATGCTACTACGGATCGTGAAGTTTTTGGATTCTTCTGTGATGAGGCTAGATTTATTACTTACCATACTCGTCAGTTCATTAAGTTTATCCCAGATTCTGTTTATCTTGTCCAGTTGGACTCCTCTTTGAATACTGTCAAAGAATATGGGGGTGATTTGAGTTTTGATGGCAATTGGTATGCGTGCGATCCTGATCGAGAATTTTCATTTGCTGCTTTTGATTTTCCTTCTCCCTATGTGCAGATTGTTGCAACGGGTTATTGGCTCAATCAGGATTCTGTAAAAGTTCCTGCAGAAATGCAGTTGATAGGAGATCTTGGCCGGTCGGAATATTTTTCATTTAGTTTATCTGAACAATTGACCTTTGCTCGAATAAAATATTTAGTACAGCAAAAGCTTTATCCGTTTACTGTGGCGAAGAGTGTCGCTGAAAGAGAATTGCAAGATGCTTTTGGTGAAGATTGGACATGGAATGGTGAAAACATGGCCTTACTCTTTGCGTATATAGACGATTCTATTTTTGTAAATCTAATTGATAAAATTTCAGAAACATTCGCAAAAGAAGGAACGTGGAATGATTCTGATATTCGCACTCAAGTGGCGGATTCTTTGCTCTCTGTTTATGGAGATTCTAATGCCTATTTTTCGAATTATTACGCAAACGCTTTCAATATGCCTGTTTGTAATGGAGATACATTGCTTGCGAAAGTGCAGAATAAAGCGAGCATTTTTAATGGGACTTCAATGGTCTGCGATTCTGCTATTTGGCGCTTTCAAACACTTGAAGAAGATTCTTTAGGCGCCTGTACTAGTTACAATGATGGTGATACCTTGCAAATAAGTGATTCGTTAATTTATGTGTGCACAAAGAGTAGATGGCATATAGGTTCACAGACTGAATTGCTGAATTATTATCTGGGAACGTGTACTAAAAAGAGAAGAATTTATGGAATTTTTGATAGCACATATTACTACTGCAATACTAGTGGAATATGGAAATCTATTGTACAGATTGACTATGACTTGGGGTATTGTGATGAGGATGCCACTTCTGGAATGACGGTGGAATACAAAGGAAACCCCGTTTCTTGTGGTAGTGGTCGTGCAAGATATACATATATAAAATGTGATGAATCTGGATGTAAACAAGGAAATGTTACGGAATGGTATTATTCTTCTGAAGAACAAATAATTGCATACGATTCTTTGCAAGCTTATGTCCGGGATTCTTTGCAGGGTTTGGATACTGCGGCAACAGGAATTTTTACATACGAAAAAGATAGCGTTGTTTACTATTCTAAAGGAACAAAAAACTTTGATTTTTATAATGTAGATTCTATTTACAATAAGTCTTCTGGGAAAGGATATCCGATAATTGTTGCTGCTAATATGTTATGGATGAAGGGATCTCCAAACACAAATCTGAAGAATGACTCGACCTCTGCAACTTTTTTCAAGGATTATTTAAAAGATGATATTATCTCATTTAATTTTGTGACTAGCGAGTATTATTATACACTTAAAAATGCAGAGACACAATGTCCGAATGGTTTCCATGTGCCTGATTCTGTGGAGTGGAACCGATTTTTAATTAATGTTGAGCACGGAATTGTTCCTGATAAGGATTATGCGTATATTTATTTTGTACTGAGATCTAAGTCTACGGGTGAATTTTATACGCGTACAATTTCCGTTTCTTGGACGAGTTCTGAGAAGAATGAGAGTACAGCCTATTGCCTTGCGGATGGAAAATTTGTTGAATGCGCCAAAGATACGTATGGTGTTTCAACGCCGTGTGTAATGACGATTAAGTCTGGAGAATAAGAATTTATGAAGTTTTGCCAAAGAGCAGGAAATGAATCCTTTTTCTCCTTGTAGTAGTTGCGCAAAAATTCCCGATAGTCCAAGTATTCGAAAATTTTTCGATGGGCTTGTTTTCCAGCCCTAATTTTAATGTAGATAAATTAAAAACAGAACGCCCAGGACATTTGAATTTTAGTGTTGCCCAGAACCAACGATGTATTTGAGCTCTGTGCCATCATCCATAGAGTATCGCGCAAGGAGTTCTTGAGGTGAAACGATTTCTTTCCCCATTTTTGGTGAAAAAATCACGTTTTTCCCATCAAGGGTATAAGTTCCCGAATTTTCCGGGAAAATGGGATCCTCTAATGAAAATTCTGATTTTTCATCCGGGTGCTTTTCGACGTAGCGTTCCAGATATTTTTTGGGATTGAGAATACGGCAGAGCCCCCAGTCATCTTCCGGGTCGCCGCCGAAATCAAAATCGTCCGGGGTCAAGAAACGCAGCGTCTCTTTGCCGGAAGAAGCGAAATTCAGGCGGTGCTGCCATCCTTGAAAACCCTTGTTCTCCTGAATGACCCAAGCCGCTAAATTCCCCTGTTCCTTGAGGTGTTTGAGGGAATCGATGATGACTTTGGTGGCGAGTCCTTCTCCTCGTTTTAAGGGGTCTGTACCTAATCCATACATATAGCCGACCTGTCCCCAGGAGCTTTTAAATGAATGAACGTGGAACATTGCAGCGAGTTTACCTTCATCATAGAGGAGTACACGGCTGTTTGCATCGGAATAGGGGTACATATAGGATGCCATGAAGGTATCGCCGTCGTGAAAACATTCCTGCCACAACTTCCAAATATCGGCTTCTTCACCAGTGGGGGAGAATGCGAAATATTCCTCGGCTATTGTTTCCGGGTGGTAGGAAAGCTTTGCCTTGCGCAAATTCAAAAGGCCTAGGTCTTCTTCCCGGTTAATGTATTTGACGCTTTTAGGTAAACTTTCTGCCATTACTTGATTGATTCTTGCAAAGGCGCCTTTGTAGTCTTCGTCGGCTTTTTCCACGTGTACGCAGAATGTATCGCTGTTGATCATAGAACCAAATGAAAATGCTACGGCTTTTCCATTTGCGCATAAAATAACGCCGTGAAGTCCGAGGGCCTCATAATTTTCCAGTGCCGTGCGGATCATTTCGCGTTCCATCTTCATCGTAGAGTTTTCTTCTTCTTGGTTCGAACTCCATTTATCGAGAATTCTCTGTATGGCGGGAAAGTCTTCCCTTGTGAGCGTTCTCCCTTTACATTCTGGGTAGAGCTCTTCAAATTTTGCAATGTGGTTTCGCTTGGAATGCAGGCTCTTGCCAGAGAGCGAGCGGAGTTTTTCCGCTGAATAGATGTAGTTTGCAAGGTCGCGGTTCTTGTAAAAATAAAAGTCTTTTAAGATATTGCTCTTTTGAGCATTCTCAAAAAATCTATTGGAAAGGGCTGCTAAGCGGAGAGGCTGTTTAACTGCGTCTGCATCCGATTTGATTTCGGACAATATTTGTTCTAAATCGCCATTGCCTAGCGGTTCGAGGTAGGCAATCTTTTCGCTGCCTGCGATATGGAACCGCGTAATTAAAAAACCGTCTTTTTCGCACCAGAGTGTATGGTAGAGATGCTTCCAAGCGAAGAGGTTTGCAAAGGCGTAGCTGCAATCCTGTTTTTCGCTCTTTTTGAGGTATTTTTCGAATATAGGTCTATCGGCGAGAGATATCGGTTTGAATTGTATCATGATGTTTTAGACTCGTGGTTTAAAATTTAAGTATAAAAAAGCTTAAATGACAAGTGCTGTCTTGGAACAAAGCCTTTTTTTACACTTCTAGGAAAAGCGGATTCCGGGGGTATTTTTACCGTAAATAGCCCTGGTTTATTTTTTGCAGAAATGTATATGAAGAAAAGGCTCTTTTCCTCTTTGGCTTTGCCGATGCCCGCATTTGCTCCGGTACTAAATACAACAAAAGTCGCGAGGCTTGAACTATGGCGGCCGCGATATTGTGGGTTGTGAGTTGATTGGGAAAACGTATGATGGCGGCTATCGTTTGTACATAAATGGAGAGCTTCTTGCTTATGAAAATGCGGTATTTGTGGTTGGCGTGAATGGTTCCGGGCTCCAGGTGTGATGGTGCAAATTGATGAACTCGAAAAGAGTTATTACTCGGGGCGCGCTTGGTGTATATCTGCTTGCGGTACGAGTGATGCCAATTATGGAAAGGTTCCGTTTTAGCGCAGTGCTTTTACAAAAAACGATAGATTTTCCCGCAGAAGACGGTAACGGTTGAATTTAACGCGAGCGGCTGCGTTATTCGACGTTATACCAACAGATAAGCTAAATCGCATTGTTGGTATAAATGAAGAAAGACTCTTTTACAAGAGCCTTTTTTCATTTAGGAAAAATATTATTTCACAAGTTTGAGTACTTTTTTCAAAGCGTTAATTTTTGCATTGGTGTAGGAGCTCTCTTCAGAGCAGGCATCTTCGAATATAGAGGCTATATCTGTGATGGTAAAGCCGAGATTTTCTGTTTTATAGGAATAGCTGCTTCCGTTGGCGTTACAGGATTCGGCAAGGTCGTATCCATCAGCCTCTTCTTCCATCTCTGCATTCAATTCTGAACAAATAGTTTCAACATCCGCTGCAGAGAGAGACCATTTTGTGGCGAAAATCGTTGTTATGCTATCTTCTTCCACGACGATCTGTTCTGTGGCTGAGGTATCTCCTTCTGTAATTGACAACGTTATTGTATTGCCACTGGTTGTTACGTTGCAAGCGACATCGGATTCGGAAGAACTGGAATTATCTTCATTGTCCTCTGAACTAGAATAATTGGAAGATGTTTCGCTATTGTCCTCTGAACTGGAAGAGATAGAAGACTCTCCATTATTGGCATTGGAGGAACTGGATAAATCTGTTTTTGCAGAAGAGCTGGAAGCGGTTTCTTCTCCGCTGTTAGAACTGGAGCTGTTTGCTGCCGATTCCAGCAGAGAACAGGCATATTCAAAACCGGCCTTTGTTTCGGAGACGGTCGTTCCTTCATTGGCTTCTGTGTAGTTATAGGAATATCCGGAACCGTTGCATTCAAAATTTTCCAGATTTTCATTCTCTTCTTCGGCATCTTCCCTTGCTCCTGTACAGGCGGCTTCAAACTCTCCCGATGCGTATGACCACGTCGCTTTTATGGTGGTCATGACGCTGTCTTCGCCAATGTCTGTCGTTGTAGTGGATGTCAGCGTACCTGCTTTGTAGGTCATTGTGACTGTGTTACCACTTGTGGTTACATCGCAAGAAACTGCTGAGCTGGGTGTTGCGCTTGTACTGCTGTCTTCATTGCAAGCAAGGATGCCCATGGCGGATAATGCAAGAAGGGGAAGTGCTGCTTTTTTTAATTTCATCATTTACTCCATATCTATAGTGTGTAAGATAAATATAACATAAAAACGGACGCTTTTGTCTGAAAAATAGGGGAACGGTACTTTTTAAACGGATTTTTAGAATCCTTTGTGAGAATTGAAAAGAGCTCTTTGATAAGAGCCTTTTTCTATGCAAAAAAATTTGTCTGTTTTCCGCTAAATCGCTGACGACTTTGCATTGCCATTCATATCTGTGCCCGCTAATTTATCACCGATTAGTTTTACTGAAATATTTCCAAGCTCCGCCATCTTTTTCTGCGTTACAACCGTTACTTGAAACTGGTTCGAAGCTTTACATCAGTTGAAGAGCCTGAACGATATTGTTGCTTTTTGTGATTTTAAATACAAAATCACCAAGCTGCCTCCTAGTCTGAATTCATTTTATGTAGTGTTGTAAGTAAATCGTATGGATTCCTTTTTATTCACTTTTTAGAGGTATAACGGCTTTTTTTTGTTTGGAAACGTGCTTTTAGTATGATGCTTTTTGAGGCTAGGCAAGATGGGGCGGATAATTTTTTTTGTATTTTCATGGCAACTTTTTTTTAATATGAAGCATCTAAAGTATGCAAAAACAAGA